>JAEZPL010000455.1 GCA_023413605.1 Pseudomonadota bacterium | reverse complement strand
CGACGCCTTCGACCCGCGCAAGACCATCAGCCAGCTTTCCACGGCCGCGGGGGGAGCGAACGAAGCCGCCGCCGTGGTCGAGAAGACGAAGCGGGAGGCCGCGGAATGACGGCCGTTCTTGACGGGAGCAACCGCGACGGCCATTTTGTAGGTAAATTCACTACCTTTGACGTGAGTCCGATGGAAGAGGCCGTTTCCGCCGCCGAGGCCAACCGGAATTTCTCCCAGATCCTTCGCAACGTGAAGGAAGGCCACAGCTATGTCGTGACCTCGCACGGAACGCCGGTCGCACGGATCGTTCCGACGAAGCGGGGCGGGGCGCTGTCCGACGCCGCCAAGGCAACGCTGATGAAGCGTTTGCGCGCCCAGCCGGTCCAGATCATCGGCCAGCGCTGGAGCCGCGACGAGCTGTACGAGGACTGAGCATGCGCATCGCCCTCGACACGAACCTGCTCGTTTATGCCGAGGGTGTCGCCTTCCTGCCGTCCGACGCGCACAAACCGGCCATGGTCCACACTCTGCTGGATGCGGTCCCCGCCGAGGACATCGTCCTGCCGGCGCAGGTTCTGGGGGAGTTGTACCGCGTCCTGACCGGCAAGGCCAAACGGCCGGCGACCGAGGTGCGGACCGCCATCCTGGGCTGGTGCGATCTCTACGCGCCGGTGGACACGACGGCCGCCGTCATGATGGCCGCGGTCGATCTGGCCGCGATCCACAAGCTGTCGATCTGGGACAGCGTCGTCCTGTCGGCCTCAGCCGAAGCCGGTTGCCGCCTGATGCTGTCGGAAGACATGCAGGAAGGTTTCACCTGGCGCGGGCTGACCGTCGTCAACCCATTCTCCGACACGCCCCACCCGCTGCTGTCGGCTCTGCTCGAAGACAAGTCGGCCTGCTAGGATGGATCCCCAATGACCGACCAAAACAATTCCGACCCGCAACATTCCCACGTCCAGCACCCCGTCACCGACCTGCTGCACGTCCGCGGCCTGCATGTCGAGTTCCGCTCCGGCGGCGGGGCGATGCACGCGGTCAAGGGCGTGTCCTTCGACATCGCCAAGGGGGAAACCGTGGCGCTGGTCGGCGAGTCCGGGTCGGGCAAGTCGGTCACGGCGCTGTCGATCCTGCAACTGCTGCCCTATCCCATGGCGCACCATCCCGCGGGCTCCATCCGCTTCCGCGACACGGAACTGCTGGGGGCCGAGGAGAAGGTTCTGCGCGACGTGCGCGGCAACCGCATCGCCATGATCTTTCAGGAGCCGATGACCTCGCTGAACCCGCTCCACAGCATCGAGCGGCAGATCAACGAGACGCTGTTCCTGCACAAGGGCCTGTCCCGCTCCGCCGCGCGCAAGCGCACGCTGGAACTGCTGCGGCTGGTCGGGCTGCCCAACCCGGAAAAGCGGCTGAACGCTTATCCGCACGAGTTGTCGGGCGGCCAGCGCCAGCGCGTGATGATCGCCATGGCGCTGGCCAACGAGCCGGACCTGCTGATCGCCGACGAGCCGACCACCGCGCTGGACGTCACCATCCAGGCGCAGATCCTGGAACTGCTGAAGGACCTGCAACGGCGCTTCGGCATGGCGCTGCTGCTGATCACCCACGACCTGGGCGTGGTCCGCAAGATGGCCGACCGGGTCTGCGTGATGAACCAGGGCGAGATCGTGGAGCAGGCCGCCGTCGCGGACATCTTCATCCGCCCCCAGCATCCCTACACGCAGAAGCTTCTGGCGGCGGAGCCCAAGGGCAACCCGCTGACCCCGCCGGAAAACGCGCCGGAGGTGATGGCCGCCGACGACCTGAAGGTCTGGTTTCCGATCAAGAAGGGCCTGCTGCGCCGGACCGTGGATTACGTCCGCGCCGTGGACGGCGTGTCGGTGGACGTGCGCGAGGGGCACACGGTCGGGGTGGTGGGCGAATCCGGCTCCGGCAAGACGACGTTGGGGCTGGCGCTGCTGCGCCTGCACGCCAGCCAGGGGGCCATCCGCTTCGACGGAAAGGACATCCAGGGGTGGCAGGCCAAGAGGCTGCGCCCGTTGCGCCGCGAGATGCAGGTGGTGTTCCAGGACCCCTACGGCAGCCTGTCGCCCCGCCTGTCGGTCGGCCAGATCATCGGCGAGGGGCTGAAGATCCACGGAATCGGATCGGGTTCCGAACGCGACGCCATGGTGGCGAAGGCGCTGGAGGAGGTGGGGCTCGACCCCGCCAGCCGCCACCGCTACCCGCACGAATTCTCCGGCGGCCAGCGCCAGCGCATCGCCATCGCCCGCGCGCTGGTGCTGAAGCCCAAGTTCGTGGTGCTGGACGAGCCGACCAGCGCGCTGGACATGTCGGTGCAGGCGCAGATCGTGGACCTGCTGCGCGACATCCAGGTGCGCCACAACCTCGCCTATCTGTTCATCAGCCACGACCTGCGGGTGGTGCGGGCGCTGTCGAGCCACGTCATCGTGATGAAGGACGGCAAGGTGGTGGAACAAGGCCCCACCCGCCGCATCTTCGACGAGCCGGAGCAGGACTACACCCGCGCCCTGCTCGCCGCCGCCCTGAACCTGGAAGCGGTCAAGTCCGACGCCGTGAGGATGTAGCGCGGCGCGGGCGCGCCGACGCCGGCTTTGCCTTGGGCGGAGGCCGCTTGGCCGTTTGCTTGACCGTTTCCTTTCCGGGAACCGCCACCTCCCGCCACTCCCCCGGCGCCAGACCGTCGAGGGTCCAGTCGCCGATGGACCAGCGGATCAGGCGCAGGGTCGGGAAGCCCACCGCCGCGGTCATGCGGCGAACCTGGCGGTTGCGGCCCTCCCGCAGGGTCAGGGCGATCCAGCTGGTGGGAATGCTGGCGCGGTAGCGCACCGGCGGGTCGCGCGGCCAGAGGCCGGCGGGTTCCGCCATCATGCGCGCCTCGGCCGGCAGGGTCGGGCCGTCGTTCAGCGTGACGCCGGTGCGCAGGCGCTGCAACGCCTCCTCCGTCGGCACGCCTTCCACCTGCACCCAATAGGTCTTCGGCAGCTTGTGCTTTGGCGAGGCGATGCGGGCGATCAGCGCGCCGTCGTCGCTGAGGGCCAGCAGCCCTTCGCTGTCGCGGTCCAGCCGCCCGGCGGCGTAGACGCCCTTCACCGGCACATGGTCGGCCAGCGTCGGGCGGCCTTGGTCATCCGTGAATTGCGGCAGCACGCCATAGGGCTTGTTCAGAAGGATCAGACGGGGCACGGTGGGCTCAAAGGGTTTGACGACGAACAGCAAGAGCTTTGGCCGACAACACTACAGGGGTTTTCACCGTGACGCTGCTTTTCTGCTCCACCACCGACCGGGCCGACGACTGGCTTGGGGAACTGGGCGCACGCCTGCCCGACCTGGACGTGCGGGTGTGGCCCGAGATGGGAGACCCGGCGGACATCGACATGGCGCTGGTGTGGAAGCCGCCGCACGGCCTGCTGGCCAGCCTGCCGAACCTGAAGCTGATCGTGTCGCTGGGCGCCGGGGTGGAATCGCTGCTGCTCGACCCGACCCTGCCGGACGTGCCGCTGGTCCGCATGGTGTCGGAAGGGCTGACGGTGGACATGGCGGGCTACGTCGCGCTCCAAGTGCTGCGCTGGCACCGGCAGCTGGACGAGTACCGGGAGCAGCAGCGTGCCGCGGTCTGGCACCAGATCGGGCACAAGCCGGCGTCGGAGGTGCGCGTCGGCATCCTGGGCCTGGGCGAGCTGGGCACGGCGTCCGCCAAGACGCTGCTGAGCATGGACTACCGCGTGCTGGGCTGGAGCCGCACGCCGAAGGCCATCGAGGGGGTGGAGAGCTTCGCCGGCACCGACGGGCTGGCGGCGATGCTGCCGCAGTGCGACCTGCTGGTCTGCCTGCTGCCACTGACGGACGGGACACGCGGCATCCTGAACCGCGACCTGTTCGCCGCCCTGCCCCGCGGCGCGGTGGTGATCAACGCCGCGCGCGGCGCGCATCTGGTCGAGGCGGATCTGCTGGAGGCGCTGGAGAGCGGCCACCTGCGCGGGGCCAGCCTGGACGTCTTCGTGGAGGAGCCGCTGCCAGCGGACCACCCGTTCTGGCATCACCCCAAGGTTCACGTCACCCCGCACATGGCCGCCGTCACCCACGCCTCGCGCTCCGCCGAGGTGGTGGCGGAGGCGGTCCGGGCCTTCCGCGAGGGGCGGCCCCTGCCCAATCTGGTGGACCGCAAGCAGGGCTATTGAGGACGGGTGAAGGCGGGCCGTCAGGCCGCTTCGATGGGAACGGAGGAGGGTTTGGGGGCCGCCAGTTCGGCCTCCAGCCGCGCCTTGGCGGCGGCGGCCAGTTCCTCTTCCTCCCGGATGGTCGCCATGTCCTCCGGCGCGACGGCCCCGGCCTCCATGACCAGTTCGGCGAAGTCGGAGAGGAAGACGCTGCCCTTCACGGTGCGCTGGACGAGCACGCTGCGCTTGTCCTCCGCATCGCGCTTGCGCTTGATGAAGCCCAGCAGCGACAGCCGGTCGAGCGCGCGGGTCACCGCGGGCTTTGAGATGTTCAGCGTGGCCGCCAGCCCGCGCACCGTGTGCGGCGGATCGGTCAGATAGACCTGGAGCATGATCGCCATCTGCCGCGCCGACAGGTCCGGACCGTCCTGCCGAACGCTGGCGATCAACGCCGTGCGCCACAAACCGAGCGCCTTGAGGTTCCGTGCCATGCATCCCCCCGCAAGCCGTGCCCGGTCCCGCCCCCGGACGCGCGCCCCCCGACGCGCGCCCTGAGTGTTGCGCAAGCCATCGCGCACAGGCAAGCGTTTCGCAGCCGGATCAATCGGTCAGTTCGTCGCGGGGGGAGGCGATGCGCACAACCTTACCCTCACCCTCCCACGCCGCGGGCGTGGGACCCTCCCTCTCCCGCCGGGGGCGGGAGAGGGGGTAATTTGCATCAGTAGATCAGTTCGTTCTCGCCGCCGCCTTCGGAGATGACGATTTCGCCGCGGGCGGCGAGGTCCTTGGCCAGCTGGACCATGTACATCTGGGATTCGTCCACCTCGCGGACGCGGACGGGACCCATGGCGGCCATGTCTTCGCGAAGGATTTTCGCGGCACGCTCGGACATGTTGGAGAAGAACAGGTCCTTCAGCGTCTCCGACGCGCCCTTCAGGGCGGTGGCGAGCTTCTGCTTGTCCACGCTGCGCAGCAGGGCCTGGACGCCGGAGGGGTCGAGCTTCGACAGAT
>JAEZPL010000295.1 GCA_023413605.1 Pseudomonadota bacterium | reverse complement strand
AGGCGCGCACGGTGTCGCGGAACTTGTCGTTCCATTCCGCCCAGCCCGGCGGGAAGCCGCCGACCTGATAGCCGCCGGGGCCGCAGTCCCAGGGCTCGGCGATCAGCTTGACGCGGGACAGCACCGGATCCTGCCGGCAGGCGTCGAGGAAGCCGCCGCTGTGGTCGAATCCGTAGGTCTCGCGCGCCAGGATGGTGGCGAGGTCGAAGCGGAACCCGTCCACATGCATCTCGGTCACCCAATAGCGCAAGCTGTCCGTGACCATCTGTAGGACGCGGGCATGGACGAGGTTCAGGGTGTTCCCCGTGCCAGTGTCGTTGATGTAGTAGCGCGGATCGGGCGCCAGCCGGTAATAGGAGGCGTTGTCGATGCCCTTGAACGAGAGGGTCGGCCCCATCTCGTTGCCCTCGGCCGTGTGGTTGTAGACCACGTCCAGGATGACCTCGATCCCGGCGTCGTGCAGGCGGGCGATCATCTCCTTGAACTCGTAGATCGCGCCGCTCGCCAGATAGCGCGGGTCGGGCGCGAAGAAGGAGATGGTGTTGTAGCCCCAGTAGTTCCGCAGCCCCTTTTCCAGCAGATAACGGTCGTCGACGAAGGCGTGGACCGGCAGCAGCTCCACCGCCGTGACGCCCAGCGAGCGGATGTATTCCACCACCTCCTGCTGGGCGAGGCCGGCGAAGGTGCCGCGGTACTGCGGCGGCACCGCCGGGTGGCGCATGGTGTAGCCGCGCACGTGCGTCTCATAAACGATCGTGCGCTCCCACGGGATCGCCGGCAGGCGGTCGTGCCCCCAGGTGAAGGCCGGGTCGATCACCACGCATTTCGGCATGCCTGGCGCGCTGTCGCGCCGGTCGAAGGACAGGTCGCCGCGCGGCGAGCCGACGCGGTATCCGAAATGCGCGTCCGACCAGCGCAGCGGCCCGATCAGGTGCTTGGCGTAGGGATCGAGCAACAGCTTGTTGGGGTTGAAGCGGTGCCCGGCCCGCGGCTCGTAGGGGCCGTGGACGCGGTAGCCGTAGACGGTGCCGGGCCGGGCGTCCGGCAGATAGCCGTGCCAGATCTCGTCGGTGTATTCCGGCAGCTCGACCCGTTCCAGCTCCCGGCGGCCTTCCTGGTCGAACAGGCACAGCTCCACCTTCGTGGCGTTCGCCGAGAACAGGGCGAAGTTGACGCCCAGTCCGTCCCACGTGGCGCCGAGCGGGTAGGGCAGTCCCTCCCGGATGCGGGATCGGCGGAAAACCTGCGGGGCGTAGGGCGGTTTTTTCAAGACGGGCCTCGTGTCGGCATTGTGGAGCTTGCGGCACCACGAAAACACGCGAGACGGGCTGGTGATCCCACGGCCTACGGCCGAGGGCCCTATCCCCGGAGCCGGCATGCACCCAAGGTGTGGGACGGTATGATCATGGTCATAGTCGTCATGGCAGGTCGCGCTGGTAAGCATCGCGTGCTATCATCCATACAGAAAAATAAAGATAAAATATTCAGTGAGGGTTTGCGCCTAAAAGCCTTAAAAAAAACGACGTGAAGGGCGGGTGCTGTATGGAAAGAAGGACTTGTTTCAACAAGCGCCGATTGCTGCCAGCGATCGGAAACTACAAGAAAAATTCGGTGCCCGGAACGTTTGCGACGCGACAGATATTCCGTCTGGGGCTTCGCATCTAGCATTCCCGTGGCCTCTGCCCTGACGCTTCCGTCGGGTGTCCTGAACCGATCCTTCTTTTCCGGCTCTTTCAAATCGGTGTTCCGGCGGACCGTCGCTGGGAAAACCCTTTTGCATTGGCCCTTTTGATTTGTTCAAGCCCATGCTTCGGCTCTCCGTCCGCGCCCTGTTGAACTTCAACCCCAAGGCCGTCCTGGCGACCATCGTCGCGACCATGACGTTGCTGGGAGCCTTGGCCTGGAGCGCGTTGACCCTCGTCGACTACGTCGACACGCTCGACCGTGCGGAGCGCGACTCCCGCCAGGCCGCGGCCCTTCTGGAAGGGCATGCGGAGGCGGTGCTGGGCAACGCGGCCGGTACGTTGTCGCGCGTCGTCGATCGCATGAAGGATGGCGGCCTGTCCACGCTGGCGGAGAACGCGCTGGGCGAGGCGCTGGCCGCATCCTCGCGGGGCGTCCTGTCCATCACCGACTCCGCAGGGCGCACCGTGTTCGGCCCGACCATCGCGCTGGACGGCGGTCCGCGGGATGGGTTGGCCAGCGTCGGCGGCGGAGACGGAGGCGGAACGAGGGAGGACGGCATCCAGCTGCGGCACGGCCGGGCCGACGGGGTGGAGTCCATCGTCATGGTCCAGCGGCTGTTCAACGGCCTCGGCCGGGTGGAAGGGGCCGTTCTGTTCGCCCTGCCGATGTCGAGCCTGTCGACCGTGCTGAACGTGTTCGGCGATGGGCAGCACCGCTTCGCCGGGTTGTTCCGCCCGGATGGGGCGCGGCTGGCCGGCATCGGCACGCCGAACCTGGGGCCGCTGCCGCGCCTGAAGCCGGGGGAGGGGGCCGGCGAGCATGACTGGCCGGTCGGCGGACAGGGCGCCGTGATCGGGCTGAAGCGGATGCGGGCTTTCCCGGCCATCGCCGCCGTGGCCCTGTCGCGCGACGTGGTTCTGGCGCCCTGGATGGTTCGGCTGAAGCAGGGGCTGTCCGTGGTCGGCGCCAGCTTCCTGGCTTTGCTCGGCCTCGCCTGGCTGGGCTGGGCCAGCCTGCGGCGGGAGGAGACGGCGCGCAAAGCCCTGCGCGACGCCAACGCCCGGCTGGAGCAGCGGGTGGAGGAACGCACCGGCGACCTGATGGCCCTCAACCAGAAACTCGTCCGCGCCCTGACCGAGAAGGAACGGGCCAATCAGGCCAAGGCGCGCTTCCTGTCGGCCGCCAACCACGACCTGCGCCAGCCGTTCCAGGCCCTGCGCCTGTTCCACCATCTGCTGATGGAGCGGCTGAAGGACCCGCGCGACCGTGCCATCGCCGACAAGATGGGCGAGGCCCTGGACAGCGGGGAGAAGCTGCTGCACGCGCTGCTGGAAGTGGCGACGCTGGACGCCGGTGTCGTGCGCCCGAACATCGCCGACGTGCCGGTCGCCACGATTCTGGAAGCGGTGGCGGGCGAGTTCCGCGCGGCGGCGGCGGACAAGGGACTGGACCTGCGCATCCGGCCCAGCGACGCGGTGGTGCGAACCGACGCGGCGCTGCTGACGCGCATGCTGCGCGACCTCGTGCGCAACGCTCTGGCCTACACGCCGCTCGGCGGCGTGGTGGTGGGGTGCCGGCGGCGCGGGCAGTGGCTGCGCATCGAGGTGTGGGACACCGGCGCCGGCATACCGACGGAACAGCTGGACGCCATTTTCGAGGACTTCGTTCAGCTCGGCAACCCGGAGCGCGACCGCCGCCGTGGCCTCGGCCTCGGCCTGTCCAAGGTCCGGCGCAAGGCGGTGCTGCTCGGCCACGCGGTGGAGGTGCGCTCGCGCGTCGGCCAGGGGTCGGTCTTCTCCGTCATGGTCCCCATCGCGGCCAGCGAACCGAAGGCGGAATTGTCCGTCGCCGCCAGTGCCGGCCACGCGGCCGACGCGGGCGGCGCACGCCTGATCCTGGTGGTGGAGGACGATCCGGTGCAGCGCGCCGGCATGCAGCTTCTGCTGGAAAGCTGGGGGCACGACGTGCTGGCCGCGGTCGACGGGACGGCGGCGCTGGATACCCTGCGCACGGCCCCGCGCTGCCCCGACGTGATCCTGACCGACTTCCGCCTGCCGGGCGCCATGACCGGCGCACAGACGGTCACCCGCGCCGGCGAGTTGGCGGGCCGCCCCATTCCGGGCATCATCCTGACCGGCGACACGGCCCCCGAACGCATCCGCGAGGCGGTGGATGCCGGCTGCCGCCTGCTGCACAAGCCCTTCACCCCCGATGTGCTGCGGGACGCGTTGAGCGCCGTCGCGGCGGAGCGCGGCGCGGTGCGGCAAACCCAGCAGACGGCCGCGTGAAGCGGTCCGTTGGGGTGGTGGAACCTTTGGAGAGTTAACAATTTTTGAAGGACGCGGCGAGTAACCTGGGGTCGTGATCGGAGCCGAACACGACCATGCAGCAGCGTCCTCTCACCCGCCTCGATCAATCGCAGCTCGACGCCGTGGTCCGGCGGCATGAGATGTTCCGCAACGCGCGCATCGGCGGCGCGCGGGCGACGCTGTCCTTTTTCGACCTCAGCGGCCTCGACCTGTCCGGGCGTGACCTCGCACACGCGGACTTCGTCGGCGCATCGGTGCGCGGCGCCAATCTGGCCGGGGCGCGGCTGGACTGTGCGGCCATGTTCGCGACCGACCTGCGGCAGGCCAACCTGGAAAACGCCAGCCTCATCAAGACGGACCTGCGGGGCGCCTGCCTGCGCGGGGCGATCCTGATCGGCGCCAACCTGTTCGAGGCGGACCTGCGCGACGGTTCCCTGGCCGAAAAGGACCGCGCGGGCAACCTGCGCATGATCCAGGTGGATCCGCAGCCGACCGAGGCGACGGGCGCCGATCTGTCGGGCGCCAACCTGACCAACGCGCGCCTGTCCGGCGCGATGGCGATCCACACCGACTTCACCGACGCGGTGATGAAGGGCTGCAAGCTGGTGCGGGCCACCATGCGGGGCGCCAACTTCAGCGGCTCCAACCTGGAAGGCGCGGACCTGTCCGGCGCCGACCTGCGCGGGGCCTGCCTGCGCGGCGCGGTGCTGACCGGCGCCTCGCTGACCATGACCGACATGACCGACGCGGACGTCGAGGACACGCTGACCGACGAGCCGGTGGGCCGCGTCGTCGCCGAACTCGGCCGGCCGCTGGACGAACTGCTGCACGACCACATCGTGTGGGTGGGCACCGGCGGCGCCCAGGGCGCGCCGCTGGACCTGTCGGGCTTCGACCTGCGGCACGCGCCGTCGCTGGCGCACAGCTGCCTGACCATGCTGCGGGCGGTTGGGGCGACGCTTTACGGCCTGGATCTGACCAATGTGCAGTTGCAGGCCGCGGTGCTGGAGAACGGGGACCTTCGCGTCGCCAAGATGGGCGGCGGCGATCTGCGCGGCGTGAACCTGAAGAACGCGCGGCTGAACAACGCCGACCTTCGCAACGTGAACCTGCGCCCTCTGTATTTCGACGACAAGCGGTCCATGCGTTCGGAACTGGCCGGCGCGCGGATGCGCTACACCGACCTGCGCGGTTCCTCGCTGCGCGAGGTGAATTTCGCGGGCGCCGACCTGTCCTTCGCCAACCTGATCGGCTGCGACCTGACCAAGGCGGATTTCAGCCACGCCCGGATGTTCGGCGCCAAGGTGGAGCGCAAGGCGCTGATGGACGGCGTCATCCTCGACGGTGTGGCGGGGCTTAAGCTGTAAGTGTAGTCTCCCGGCCTGTTCCACCCGGGTTGTTCTGCCCAGGCGTGAGTTGCGGAGCGTGACGATGATCGGTCGTGTCGGGTTGGCGTGTGGTCTGGCTCTGGCGGCGATCCTCGTGGCGCCCGACGCCGCGCACGCGCGGGCATCGGTTTTCATTGGGGTCGGTCCGGTGATGCCGGTCTATCCGCATTATGATTATTACCCGGCCCCGGTTTACGTGGCGCCACCGCCACCGGCCGTGATCTACGCGCCGGCTCCGCCCCCGGCGGTGGTCTTCACCCAGCCGCAGCCGCCGGTCGTGGTCGATCCAGCGGGGCCGGCCTACGTCGCCCGTGGCGGGCAGCTCTGCCGCGAGTACCAGCGCATGGTCATGATCGGCAACGTCCCGCAACAGGTTCACGGCACCGCCTGCCAGCAGCCGGACGGTTCCTGGCGCATGATGAACTGACGGAACGGCAACGGACGGAGAGGCCGCGCCCGAAACCTCGTCCCCGGAGCTTTGCCAAAGCAAAACGTCACCAAGGACAGGGCGGCGGCCGGTCAACCGCCGCCCTTTTGATGGTCCGGTTACCGACGCGTCGTCGAATCCGTATCGACGGTGTGCAGCGTCGCCGGAGCGTTCATGTTGCCGACGACTCCGGTCGTGCGGGTGTCGTCGCCCGTCCGCGACGAGCCCGTGGCCGGCGCGGTGGACGACCCCATGGCCCCGCCACCCATCGTGCTGTTCCCCGTCATGCCGCCTCCCATCGTGTCGCGCATGGTGGTGCGGACGCGCAGATTGTTCTGCACGTGGCGGATGCCCGAAACGGATTCGGCAATGTCCTCGGCCCGGTGCTTGGACCGGCGGTCGTCGACGGTGCCGGACAGGGTCACCTCGCCCCCGCTGACGATCACGTCGATGTCGGAGGCATCCACATAGGGATCGTCGGTCAGCCGGTCGTTGACATCCTCGCGGATCCGCTCGTCGGACCGGGTGTAGCCGCGCGGGCCGCGCCCGCGATGGTGCTGCGCACCGCGGTCACCGTGCCATGCGTCCAGCCGGCGGCGGCTTTCCGCGTCCTCGTCCCCGAACCAGGAGGCCATCTCGTCCCCCGCCCGTTCGAGGAATCCCCGATCGTCGGGTTCGCGCCCGCCGTAGTGTCCGCCGCGGCCATAGTCGGCACCGCCATAGGCGGTTCTTCCATAATCCGTCCGCCTGTAGTCCTGGCGCCCGTCATCCATGCGCCCGTAATCGCCGCGCCCCCGGTCTTCCCAACCGCGCCCGCCACGCGCGTAGCGGCGCATGTCGTCCAGCATGTCGCGTCCATAGTCGCGGTGCGACCCAAGGTCGCGCACGTCGCGCTCACCCCCCGGCCAGTCGCGCCGGTCCCGGTCGTCCCTCCACCAGCGTTCGCTGTTTGCCATGTGACACCCCCTCCAGAAAGGTGCAAAGGCCGCCACGTTCAGCGGCTTTCCGGTCAACATGGCCTTTGCGGGTGGGGTTCCTCAGGCGGTGGGCATCACCGTGGATGGAACAGGCATCCATAGATACATGGAGTTCTATCCATTCATGTGCGAACAAAAATAAAGGAAATATTAATTTTGAATGCATAAGACATTCGGCCTATCTTTCACCGAACCTTGACTGTTTTGTTCATGGGGGGGCCCATGTCGCTTTTGGTCGACGACGATAAATATCCGGCGCGTGCCGTGGTCTACATCGAAGCGAAATGGGGAAATCTTACCTACAGCGGGTCCGGCTTTTTGGTGGGGCGAAACGACGTCGTCACGGCATCGCACGTCGTCTACAACGCCAATCGCGGCGGGAAGCCCAGCAGCCTGAAGATTTACCCGTCCTACAATCCCGCGAAGCTCGACAACAAAGGGTATGATGTCGCGAAATCCCAGTTCTTCACGAACTTCGATCCGGATTCCGACGGCAAGCTCTTCACTGGCGACTTTTACAAATCGACCCAATCCGGATCCGAGATCGACGTTGCGCTGCTGACCCTGTCCGAACCCCTCGGCGATGCCTATGGATACTTTGGAATCGACTGGGATTATGCCGGTGGATCGGCCAACGTTCTCGGGTTTCCGGGGAAGTACGGCCGGTACGAAACCTTCGACAACGGCACCATTCGGAAATCGGTGGTCGATACCGTTTATTACATAACTTCGAATCTGGAGATCAACCCGGGCAACTCCGGCGGCCCGATTTATTACCAGAACAGCACGGGTGCTTACGCGGTCGGCGTCGTGTCCACGGCCATCGCGGCACCAACGCTTGGTGGCCAAGCCTACTGGCTGAAGGATGCGATTACGGCCAACGACGTCTACATCGACAGTGGGAACGCGGCCGTCTCGGACGCGGGGCGGCGCGCCCTGGTAAACGACAAGGTCTCGGGCCGCGAGGTCCAGATGGACATCTATGTCGGACCTGTCGCCGGCCTTGTGAACCAGTTTCTGGGGTCGAAGGGCGGCGAGGCGGTGGTCGGCAGCCCCAACGCCGACTTCTTGAACCTGCTTGACGGCGATGACGCGGCGGACGGCGGAAATGGCAACGACGTGCTGGACGGCGGCACCGGTTCCAATTTTCTGACGGGTGGAGCCGGGACCGACACCTTCTTCATCGACGGTCGCGGCACCGGGGTCACCTGGTCGACCATCACCGATTTCGAGCGGAACGAGTGGACCACCGCGTGGGG
>JAEZPL010000247.1 GCA_023413605.1 Pseudomonadota bacterium | reverse complement strand
CCCCGCTCTCTGGAAGACCTGGAGGCGCGGCTCGCCCGCGACCTCGACCTTTTGACGCTGCCGGCGGCGGATTGGGTTCCGTCGCGCGCGGGGATGCTCGACGTGGCCATCATCGGGGCGGGCATGGCGGGGCTGACCGCCGCCTTCGCCCTGCGCATTCTCGGCATTTCCAACGTCCGGCTGTTCGATCGCGCGCCGAAGGGGCAGGAGGGGCCGTGGGGAACCTTCGCCCGCATGGAGACGCTGCGGTCGCCCAAGACGCTGACCGGCCCGGCGCTGGGTTTCGCCAACCTGACCTTCCGCGCTTGGTACGAGGCGCAGTTCGGCCTCGCCGCTTGGGAGGCGCTGGGCAAGATCCCGCGCCTGCAATGGCTCGAATACCTGAACTGGTACCGCCGCGTGACCAACGCGCCGGTGCAGAACGACACCGCCGTCACCGCCCTGGCCGGCGATGCGGACGGCGTGACGCTCGGCCTGTCCGGGGCGGAGGGGGCGTGCACCGTGCGGGCGCGCCGGGTGATTCTGGCGAACGGGCGTGACGGGCTGGGCGGGCCGTTCGTCCCGTCCTTCTGGAGCGGCGTCGACCGGCGGTTCTGGGCGCACGCCCATGAGCGCATCGACTTCACGGCGCTGAAGGGCAAGACGGTCGCCGTGCTGGGCGCCGGGGCCGGCGCCGTGGACAACGCGGCGGAGGCGTTGGAGGCCGGGGCCGGCAAGGTCCACATGCTTGTGCGCCGCGCCGAGCTTCCCCGCATCAACAAGAGCCTGGGCGCCGGAAATCCCGGCATTCTGCTGGGCTTCCACGATTTGTCGGACGAGCGGCGCTGGGCGCAGAACCAGTACATCGCCGACACCGGCGTGCCGGCCCCGCACCATTCGCTGCTGCGCTGCTCCCGCCACGCCAACTTTTCGCTGCTGACCCGCTGCGCCATCACCGCCGCGCGGCCGGAGGGCGGCCGGCTGGCGCTGGACACGACGCGCGGGCCGGCGGTGGTGGACTATGTGATTTTGGCGACCGGCTTCCGCCTGGACTGGGCTCAGCGGCCGGAACTGGCGGACATCGCCCGCCACGCCCTGCTGTGGCGCGACCGCTTCGTCGCCCCCGGCAAGGAGGACAGCGAGTTCGCCGACCATCCCTACCTCGGCCGCGACCTTGAGTTCCAGGAGCGCACCCCCGGCGAGGCCCCGTGGCTGAACCGCGTGCACGCCTTCAACTACGCCGCCGTGCTGAGCCATGGCCGGGTGACCGGCGACATCCCCGGCATCAGCGCCGGCGCGCAGCGGCTTGCCCAGGGCATCACCAGCGCGCTGTTCGCCGAGGATTACGACCACCACTGGCAGCGTCTGCTGGCCTTTGACACGCCCGAACTGCTGGGCGACGAGTGGACCGAAGCCGAAGGCTTCTGACGGCCGACATCACGCGGCCTTTCCGTTTTTCCCACACCTGACCGGCCAGCCGGCGGGGCCGTACGCGGTCCCGTCGGGCGAAGGGCGTGCGTCGTTGCACACCCCCATAATACACTGCAAATTTGTATAGTATTTCTAATTGCGTAGAATTGCTTCGGGGCTGTAGTGTTTTTACAGACAGGCCGGCTAATCACATGAAGATACGGTGATTAAGGCTGCCGGCTCGGGGAAGCCATTTCGGGAGAACGTACCGTGCTGTCCTTATTCTCGCGCCGCGCCGCCCTTGCCTCCATCCTCGCCCTCGGTGCCGCCGCCCTGCTGCCGGGGACCGCCCGCGCCGCCGACAAGGTGACGGAAATCCGCCTCGACTACGCCTATTTCAACCCGGTCAGCCTGGTGCTGAAGGAGAAGGGCTATCTGGAGGAGGAACTGAAGAAGGACGGCATCTCGGTCCGCTGGGTGCTCAGCCTCGGCTCCAACAAGGCGCTGGAATTCCTGAACGCGGGCAGCCTCGATTTCGGTTCGACCGCCGGGGCCGCGGCGCTGATCGCGCGCATCAACGGCAACCCGATCAAGTCGGTCTACGTCTATTCGAAGCCGGAATGGACCGCGCTGGTCACCGGCCCGAACAGCACCATCACCAAGGTGGAGGAACTGAAGGGCAAGCGCGTCGCCGTCACCCGCGGCACAGACCCGCACATCTTCCTGGTCCGCGCGCTCGCCCAGCACAAGCTGACGGACAAGGACGTGAAGCTGGTGCTGTTGCAGCATCAGGACGGCCGGCTGGCGCTGGAGAAGGGCGACGTGGACGCCTGGGCGGGGCTGGACCCGCTGATGGCGCAGGCCGAGATCGACAACGGCGCCAAGCTGTTCTACCGCAAGGCCGGGGCCAACACCTGGGGCGTGCTGAACACCCGCGAGGAGTTCGCCAAGCAGCAGCCGGAACTGGTCGGCCGAGTGCTGCGCGCCTATGAGAAGGCCCGCGCCTACGCCCTCGCCAACCCGGCGGAGCTGAAGGCCACCATCGCCACCGCCGCCAAGCTGTCCGAGCCGGTCGCCGCCCGCCAGCTGGAGCGCACCGACCTCAGCCACAGCGCCATCGGCGACACGCAGGCCGGCACCATCCTGGAAGCGGGTCTCGCCCTTCAGGAAGCCGGCGTGCTGGGCAGCGACGTGGACGTGAAGGGCGCGGTCGCCGCGCTGATCGACCCGTCCTTCTCCAAAGCCCTGACGCAGTAAGGGCCGGGCCGTGTCCGTCTCCGACCCGGTGCTTGACCGGCCGCAGTCCCGCCCGTCCGCCTCCGCTTCGGCCATCCCCGCTCCGGCCGCGTCCGGGGAGGGGGGCGGCCGGAGCCTCCCCTGGGCCGACTGGATGGTCGGCCTGATCGTCCCCGCCGTCCTGGCGCTCGGCTGGGAACTGGCCGTGGCCAAGGGCTGGGGCAACGGGCGCCTGCTGCCGCCGCCCAGCCGCATCCTGACCACCCTGTGGGGGCTGTGGCAGTCCGGCGACCTGACGACCCATGTGCTGGCGACGCTGGTCCGGGTCGGGCTGGGGTTCCTGTTCGGCGTGCTGGCGGGCACGGTGCTGGGCGCGCTGACGGGCTATCTGACCTGGGCGCGGCGGCTGCTCGACCCGACGTTGCAGGCGCTGCGCTCCATCCCCTCCATCGCCTGGGTGCCGCTGTTCATCCTGTGGTTCGGCATCTTCGAGACGTCGAAGATCATCCTGATCGCGGTCGGGGTCTTCTTTCCCATTTACCTCGCCCTGTCCGGCGCCATCCTCGGCGTGGACCGCAAGCTGGTGGAGGTCGGGCGCATCTTCCGCCTGTCGGGGCCGGAGCTGGTGTGGCGCATCCTGCTGCCGGCGACGCTGCCGAGCTATGTGCTGGCGCTGCGCGCCGGTCTGGGGCTGGGCTGGATGTTCGTGGTCGCGGCGGAGTTCATGGGCGCCAGCGAAGGGCTGGGCTTCCTGCTGACCGATGGGCAGATGACCGGCCAGCCGGCGACCATCCTCGCCTCCATCGTCGCCTTCGCGGTGTTGGGCAAGTTGACCGACGGGCTGCTCGCCGCGCTGTCCCGCCCGCTCCTGCGCTGGCAGGACTCCTTCAAGCCGGAGGGTTGAGCCGATGCTGCGCATCGACGGATTGAGCAAGCGCTACGCCAACGGCCATCTCGCGCTGGAGCGCATCGGGTTGGAGGTGACGCCGGGGGAAATCGTCGGCGTGGTCGGCGGCTCCGGCTGCGGCAAGAGCACGCTGCTGCGCCTGATCGCCGGGCTGGAGGTGCCGACCGCGGGCGAGATCGTGCTGAACGGCCAGCCGGTGCGCGGCCCGCGCGACGAGATCGGCTTCGTCTTTCAGGAGCCGCGGCTGATGCCCTGGCTGCGCATCCGCGACAACGTCGCCTTCGGCATCCGCCACCTGCCCAAGGCGGAGCGCAAGGCCCGCACGGATGAGGCGCTGACCCGCGTCGGCCTGATCGACTTCGCCGACGCCTGGCCGCGCGAGCTGTCGGGCGGCATGGCGCAGCGCGCCGCGCTCGCCCGCGCCCTGGTCAGCCGTCCGTCCGTGCTGCTGCTGGACGAACCCTTTTCCGCGCTGGACGTGCTGACCCGATACGACCTTCAGGACCACCTGCTGGATCTCTGGGCCTATGACCGGCCCACCATGATCCTGGTGACCCACGACATCGAAGAGGCGCTGGTCCTGTCCGACCGGGTGGTGGTCATGCAGCCGCAGCCGGGCCGCATCCTGACGGTGGCGTCACCGCCGCTGCCCCGTCCGCGCGACCGCGCCGACCCCTTGTTCGAGGACTGGAAGCACCGGCTTCTGTCCGACCTCAGCCGCGCCTTCCGCCACCGCGTCAGCGGCGACGAGGCCTTCCCCGCCGCCGCCATCTGATTGTTTCCGCCTATCCTGGATCCCTCCCCATCATGTCCGACACCTCCGTCTTTCCCGTTCCCACGGGCTTTGCCGAATCCGCGCGGATCGACGCCGCCGCCTACGATCGCCTTTACCGCCAGTCCGTGGAGG
>JAEZPL010000204.1 GCA_023413605.1 Pseudomonadota bacterium | reverse complement strand
GAAGCCGCGGTTCTCCGGGTTGCGCAGGACGGTCAGCGGCCCGCCGCCCGCGACCAGGGCGCCGGTCTCCAGCCCGTCCGCCGATCCATCGGCGGAGGCGTTGTCCACCACCACCATGCGCTCCAGCGTGAAGCCGCCCGTCATGTCTCCCGTCGTCAGGGCTGCCGGCAGCGAGGCGACGCAGTCGCGCAGCAGGTCGCCCGAATTCCAGTTCACGGTGACGATGTCGAGGCTGGGAGGGGCGACGCTGGGGCTCATGGGTCGGCGGGAGGAACCCGGCAACGTCATGGCATACGACGCCTCTACAGGCTGTTGATGAAGCCGGTCAGGTTCCGGATCCGGTTTACGTTGGACGCGACATAGTCGGTCGTGAAACCGTTGCCCTGTTCGTCGCTTTCCCGATATGGCCCGTAGACGTAGATGTTCCCGCTCCAATCCACGCGGATGTTGAGCGGCCGCGGCACGAGCTGGGTCCGCACCTTCCCCTGCGGTGCGTCCGGCGCCGTGGTTTCCTCCGTCGCCGGATCCTGCGGATCGATGACGACGACATCGTCGCTCGAATATTTGGAAAGCCGCCCTTTTATTTCATTCCATTTCTGGATATCGATGTATTCCTCATCCTTGAAGTTTTGAGCGGTATAAGGCATGTCGAACACGGCGCGGATCTCGTTCTGCCACGCACCGTAATCCGTGCGCGTCATTTCAACAAGATCGGGAATTTCGTCGGCGTTCGAGCGGAAGACCGTCGAAATAAACCGGACTTTCGGAGGATTGGCGGACCTGGAAAACGCGTCTTTCATTTTTCCCAGGTTCTCCATGAAAATATCGTAGCGAGCGCCCTTGCGCATCTTTTCATAGATATCCCGGTCGAAAGACTCGACGGAAACATTGATGTGGTTAATGCCGCTTTTTCCCAGAGTTTCGAAAAAATCGATCTTCTGCCTTTTGGCAAGGTTGCTTGTAAAGAATATCTTCCTGCGGTGTTCGTCCGGCACCATCTCGATGAAGTCGATGAGCTGTGGGTGCAGCGTCGGCTCGTGCAGGCAGGAAAGCCAAATATTCGCGTCCGCAACATACGGGAAAATCGGCATAATGTTGCGGAACGTTTCTTCGCTCATGAATTTCGTCGAGCGTGTGTTCGCGTAGTCATAAACGCAAAACGGGCATCGAAGATTGCAATTGTTGACGATGTCGATGGCGATGTGGCTGATCGGGGTGAATGTTCTTTTCTCGCTCGGGGCGCGCGGCAGTTCGTACGCGGTATCGGCGACACGCACGACGATGTGGCTGTCGTCCCCAGGCGGGAGCGGATTGTCGAAGGCCAGAAAAAACGCGTGGCACCCGTCCCCAATGCCGATCTTGGTCAGCACGTCGGAGAATTCGGCCGCCGCGCCGCGCGCCAGCACGCGCATCCCGGATGAGGAGGGCAGAACCGCTTCCACGATCGGGCGGTCGGCCGGATTCTCCAGATTGCGCACCCAGCCCGCGACATGAAAGCGGCTGCGTTCGTCAACAAAACCCTGGTAAATGTCTGGAGATAGCGCTCCGCCAGGCGTATTCCCCACCGACTGCCCCATGAAATTCGCAAGTGGTTTGCGAATAACCTTCTTGATGGTCGAGATCATGTGGTCAGTCATTTACTATGTTGGGAAATAGGCGCGTCAAAACCTATGACAATATCCCTGAATCGGTCAAGTTCTTTCGCGTCCCGCAGGCGGATCGAGTTGCCGGCGTTTGGCCGGAAAATTCGGACGCCGGGCGTGGCGTAACCGTTTCGCGCCCATCCACGCAGGCGGAACGGGCTGCCGGCGCAGGCTTCCGAAAAGAAACGGACGGGGGGCTTGCCGCCGCGCGCAGAACAGGGGCGAAGGCGCAGGGCATCAGTGGTTGCTTGTCCGGTGGGTACCCTGCTATGGCATGCCGGACGTTCATTTGAGCCTCATCTGGACAACCCCCATGGCAGGCGCCAGGATGCATATCAACTGGGATACCGGAACCGACGTTGCTATCGAGGCGGTCTGCCCCGCCTGCACGGACACCGGCCCGAAGTCCGTCCGGTTGAAGGTTCGTTCGGCGGTCCCGCCTTGCCCGGAACTGCCCCTGGTGGTGTGCGGCCGGTGCGCCACGGCCTTCTTTCCGACGCTTCAGCCACCGGAATACGAGACGGTTCACGCGACGGAGGCTGCGCTCGCCTTCTATCTGGAGCAGGGGGCCGGCATCGACGTGATGGCCGAGCCGCTGGCGGCCATCGATTCCGCGAAGGTCCGGCGCTACCTGGAGGTCGGTTGCGGGTTCGGCTTCTCGCTCGACTTCGCGCGCACCGTCTTCGGCTGGTCTGTGAAGGGCATCGACCCGGGCTTCGCGGCGCGCGCGGGGCGCGACCAGCTCGGGCTCGACATCGCCTCGATCTATCTGAACACTCCGGCCGACGCGGGAGCGGAGCCGTTCGACCTCGTGCTCTGCTCCGAAGTGGTCGAGCATGTGTTCGACCCTCTGGGCTTCCTGTCCATCCTGCGCGGCGTTCTGGCGCCCGGCGCCACCTTGCTGTTGACCACACCCAACGCCGGCGCCATCGCGCACGAAACGCCGGCCGGCGTCCTGGTGCCGCTTCTGAGCCCCGGCTACCACGCCACGCTTTACAGCCGCGAGGGTTTCGAGACGCTGTTGCGGCGCGCCGGTTTCACCGCCGTCTCGGTCGTCGAGCATGGGGCGACCCTGCGCGCGGCGGCGGCCATGACGGAAGGGACGGCGGATCTGTCGCGCGGGCTCGACCGGGCGCGCTACATCGATTATCTGGCCGAGCGGTCGGAGGCCGTCCCGGCCGGAACGCCCCTCGGCCTCGGATACCGCTACCGCCGCGTGAAGGAACTGACGCACGCCGGCCGCTTCGCCGAAGCCCTGGAGGCGGCTGGCCCGATGATCGAAGCCTGCCGCGAGCGCTGGGGCATCGACCTCGACAAGCCCGAGGGGTTCCTCGCCTGGCAGGACTGGCCCACCGACATCGCCGGTTTCCACGACCGCGCTCCGTTCAGCCTGTGCGGCATTCTCTACTGCCTGGGGATGGCGGCGTGGCTGCAAGCCGGCGACCGCGACCGTGCGGGGATCTTCTTCCAAGCCTCCGCCGAGGCCGGCGAGCGGTCCCGTGCGGTGCTGCAGGCGGCCGGAGCCGATGACGGGGAGACGGAGGATCTGGCTTGGCGGGCGCGCTGCAACGTCGTGCACCTGCTGGCCTGGAGCCGGCCGGACCGGGCGGCGGACGGCGCCCTCAAGCTTGCCGACATGACGAGTCCGCTGCTCGGCGAGCGCATTCCCGCCGCCATCCTCGAAGACGAGCAGCGCAAGGTCTTCGTGGATCTGGTCAACCTCGGCCAGTACGCGGCGGCCGACCGGCTGGCCGTCCAGGTCGAGGCCGCCCTGCCGGCGAAAGGCCCGGTCCTGGCCTCCACGGCCTTTGCGCTTGGCATCCTGACGCTCAACCACCGCAAGGCGCCGCGCGCCGCCGCCGCCCTTTTCGGGCGCGCCCACGAGGCCTGCCTGGCTCTGCCCGACCGGGAGACCGCGCCGATCGTCGAGGCGCTGTTGTGGCCGGCGCTCTTCCACCAGGGACAGGCCCTGGCCAACGCCGGGCGGAAACAGGAGGCCGGCGACGCGTTGCGCGGGCTGCTGAAGCCTGCTCCCGGCCTGCCGCCCGTGCCGTTCGACCTGCGTGCCCGGACGGAGGTTCTGGTCCGCGCCCAGCGGCTGCCTGTTTGACCACGCCCCAAGGAACGGCACCGCCCCGATGATAAGCGCCCTGATCCGCCTTCCCCTGCGTCTGCGCTTCGTGCTCGCCTGGCTCATTGCGCAAGTCAAACTGCTGGGAGGCTATTTTTCCTACGCGGCGAGCGCCTTCCGCAAGGGAAGCTATGTGCGAGAGCGTTGGGAGGGGCGACGGCCGCTTGCCGGCGCTCAACGCGTGGTGGTGTTCGTGCATTACGACCGGCAGGGCGTCGTCCACGATTTCGTGTGGCATTACCTGCGCCAGCTCCACGCGCTGGGTTTCGCGATCGTCTTCTCCAGCAATTCCCCGCGTCTGGCCGAATCTCAGATCGAGCCGCTGCGGGACATCTGCGCGCTCATCCTCCGGCGTGACAACGTCGGCTATGACTTCGGCGCCTACAAGGAAGGCATCGCCGCGATCCCGGATCTGGCCGCGCTCGACGCGCTGCTGCTCGCCAACGATAGCGTCTACGGACCGCTGCACCATCTGGCGGGCCTGTTGGAGCGGATGGACGCGCAGGACGCCGACGTCTGGGGCGCCTCGGACAGCTGGGAGTTCTCCTTCCACTTGCAAAGCTATTTCCTGCTGTTCCACAAGGCGGCGCTCGCCTCTCCCGCCTTCGGGGCCTTCTGGGGCCGGCTGCGCTACGTCCAGTCCAAGACCTGGATCGTGCGCAAATACGAAATCGGGCTGACCCGCGCGCTGCGCCGTGCCGGCCTGCGCTGCCGCGCCGCCTTCCCCTACCGTCAGGCGGCGACCGCCCTGATCGAGGCGGTGGTGGAGCGCAACGTCGCCGGCGATGGCCTGGATCCGGTGCGCAAGTCCTTCATCCAGCAGGTTTTTCGGACGATCAACGCCGGCGTGCCGCTGAACGGAACGCACTTTTTCTGGGACTACCTGATCGCCCAGATGGATTTTCCGTTCCTCAAGCGTGACCTGCTCCAGAAGAATCCCGCGCGCATTCCGCTGCTGAATTACTGGGAACGGGTGGTGAAGCAGTCAAGCGACTACGACACCGATCTGATCCTGCGTCATCTCGAATTGTCCTTGAAGAACCGAAGCGTGTAAGCGCATCCCGGTTCCCTTGCCGCAGGATGTTTGCGCAGGAAAAGCACAGCGGGAAGCGGTACGATCTTCTGGACAGACACGGGTGAAAATACGATCTTACGCCGCGCGTTTCGTCTGGCCCGTCAGGTACCCGAAACAACGTTGCCCATCTGTCGATCCCCTAATCGTGAGTTCTCCAAATGAAGCCGCTTCGCATCCTGACCGTTGTGGGCGCACGCCCGCAGTTTATCAAGGCTGCCGCGGTGAGCCGCGCCATTCTCGCCGCCTCCGGGATCGAGGAGGTGATGGTCCACACCGGGCAGCATTTCGATCCGGAGATGTCGGACATCTTTTTTGAGGAGCTGAGCATCGGGCGGCCCGCCCACAACCTGGATGTCCATGGCGGCGGGCATGGCGAGATGACGGGCCGCATGCTGGAGATGATCGAGCGGGTGCTGCTCGACGAGCGTCCGGACTGGGTGCTCGTGTACGGCGACACCAATTCGACGCTGGCGGGTGCCCTCGCCGCGGCCAAGCTGCACATCCCCGTCGCCCATGTGGAAGCCGGGCTGCGATCCTTCAACCGAAGGATGCCGGAGGAAATCAACCGGGTGATGACCGACCACATCAGCACCCTGTTGTTCTGCCCCACCTCGGTCGCGATCACGAACCTGGGACGGGAAGGCATTCAGCAGGGCGTCCATCACACCGGCGACGTCATGTACGACGCCACGCGCCACGCCATCGCGCAGGCCCAGCACCGGTCCGACATCCTGCAGCGCATGGAGCTGAGCGCGGGCGGTTATGCGGTCGCCACGATCCATCGCGCCGAGAACACCGACGATCCGGAGCAGCTGGGCCGCGTCCTCGACTGGCTGAAGGCGCAGGCGCGCGAGCAGCCGGTCGTCCTTCCCCTTCATCCGCGCACCCGTCAGGCGGCCGCGCGGGCCGGGCTGGATTTCGACGGCCTGCGGGTGTGCGGGCCAGTCGGCTATCTCGACATGGCGCGTCTGCTCGACGGCGCCACGGGGGTGTTCACCGACAGCGGGGGGCTGCAGAAGGAAGCCTATTTCCACCGCAAGCCCTGCGTCACCCTGCGCACCGAGACGGAGTGGGTGGAGACCGTGGAATGCGGTTGGAACCGTCTGTGGCACGAACCCGAGTATCGGGCCCGCCGCGACATCGATGAATATGGCAGCGGAAATGCCGCCGACATTATTGTGAATTTGCTTTTGCAGACCCGGTGACCGGTTTGGCCGATCCGATCCGCACGCTGGTTCTTTCGCTCGAATACCCCTCGCGTGCTTCCTATTATCATGATTGGCGGGATGCCTTCCGGGCATCCCGCCAGCTTGCGGTCACGCTCGTCAATATTTTCCATGCGCGCTCCCGCCGCCGGCTGGAGCGGCTGGTGCGCGAGCACGACCTGATCGTCGTCCTGCACGACTGCACCGCCGACTCCCTGCTGTACATCGACCCTCTGGTGCCGGTGCTGACCCGGCGGCGCGGGCGGCTGCTGTCCTTTGTCGGGAACGAGCTGAATTTGCCGTGGGCGCCGATCCAGGCCAAGATCAACTGGCTGAAGGCGGTCGGGGCCGACTACATCGCGACGCAGCTTCTGCCGGAAGCGGGCGAGTGGCTCTACCGGGACGTGGGCGCCCGCGTCCTGGGGGTCCCGCACGCGCTCAACCCGCAAGCCTTTTCGCCCGGACCTTCCCAGGTCGACCGGAGCATCGACATCGGAGCCCGTTCCTTTCGTTATCTGCCGTACCTCGGGGACAACGATCGCAACCGGATCTTCGATTTCTTTTCCAGCCACCCGTTCGACCCGCCTCTTTCCATCGACATGAGCACCGAGCATCGTTTCGACCGCGATGGTTGGAGCCGGTTCCTGAAATCATGCAAGGCCACCATCGCGACCGAGGCCGGTTCCTGGTATCTCCAGCGCGACGACGCGACGGTGCTGGCCATCCGCGACTTTCTGCGCACCAAGAACGGGGGCGGCGGCATCGTCATCGCGGCGGACTCCCCTTTGCGCCGGCTTGCCCACCGCTTGCCCTACCGGGTCAAGGCGGCCATTCGTCCCCTGCTGCGCCGCGGCGCCGTGCGCCATGAACTGTTCCTGGCCGAGGACGCCGACTACGACGATGTCCATGGCCGGTTTTTCGTCGGCCGTCCGCCGTGCCCGGCCTACAGCAAGTGCATCTCCTCACGCCATTTCGACGCCATCGGCAGCAAGACGCTGCAGATCATGTTCCCCGGCCGCTACAACGACATCCTTGAGGCCGGCGCGCACTACTTGGCGCTCGCCCCGGATTTCTCCAATCTCGACGACGTGATGCGGGCCTTCCACGATCCCGGCGTGCGCCAGAGCATGGTCGACGACGCGTGGGAGATGGTGATGGACCGCCACACCTACGCCCATCGCCTGCGGGACATGATCGGCCAGCTGTCGCTCTGAGGCGTGACGCAACGATCCGTTCCCGCCGTGTTTCGCCACGGCAGGCTGTCCATGCAACCCGGCCAACACAGCGGTGACTGCATCAGGTCCGGCAAAGGTTTCCAGAATGATACAGGAGCTTGGAGTTATCGCCCCGCCGGACAAGGAAACCCCTTAAAGTCTCGGCGTTGCTGAACAAACACGCTGCAAACGGTTGCCCTCATACGTGTGGCTGCCACTATGGACATGCCCGGCGAATGTGTTTATCAATGCCGCTCGATTTATGCCTGTAGGTAGAAGAGTCATGTGCGGTATTGCGGGGCTTACAAGTCTTTCGGGCCAAACCGTTGCGCGGGCCGGGGCAGCCCTGAACACGATGGGCCGGTTGATCGCCCACAGGGGACCGGACGGCAGCGGGACGTGGACGAACCCGTCCTCGTCGGTGGGGCTTGCGCATCGCCGTCTGGCCATCATCGACCTGAGCCCGGCCGCGGCGCAGCCCATGCGGGCCGAGAACGGCACCGTGATCGCGTTCAATGGCGAGATTTACAACTATCTCGAGTTGCGCCAGTCGCTCGCCGCGCACTGGACCTTCTCCAGCCACTCCGACACCGAGTGCATCCTCGCGTCCTATGACCGGTACGGGGACGACTGCCTGCAGCACCTGCGCGGGATGTTCGCCTTCGCCCTTTGGGACGAGAAGCGCAAGCGGCTCTTCTGCGCCCGCGACCGGTTCGGCATCAAGCCGTTCTACTACGCCGTCGTCGACGGCGTCGTTTACTTTGCGTCCGAGGCCAAGGCCCTCCTGCCGTACCTGCCGGAGATCACGACGGATCCGTCGGCGTTCGCCGAGTACCTGACCTTCAACTACACGATCGGGCAGCACACCCTGTTCAAGGGCATCAAGCAGTTGCTGCCGGGCCATGCCCTGTCGGTCGAGGGTGGTGAGATCAAGGTCTGGCGCTATTGGGACGTCAATTACGAGGTCGACTGGGACCACAGCCCCCGGTACTTTGAAAACCGCCTCGTCGAGTTGATCGACGACTCCCTGCGTCTTCACCTGCGCAGCGACGTTCCGGTCGGGGCCTACGTGTCCGGCGGCATCGATTCCAGCCTGATGGCGCTGTTGTCGGCAAAGGCCGATCCCGCCAACCGGCAGGCGTTCCACGGCCGTTTCCTGGAATATCCGGGGTATGACGAGAGCCGCTACGCGCAGATGGTGGTGGAGCGCACCGGCGGTTCCCTGCACATCGCCGACATCACCCACCAGGACTTCAGCAACCACATCGGCGACGTCATTTACCACCTGGACTTCCCTGTGGCGGGTCCCGGTTCTTTCCCGCAATACATGGTATCCAAGCTGGCGTCCCAGCATCTCAAGGTCGTGCTGGGCGGTCAGGGCGGCGACGAGATTTTTGGTGGTTACGCCCGCTATCTGCTGGCCTATTTCGAGCAGTGCATCCGGGCCGCCATCGATGGCACCTACAAGAACGGAAACTTCGTCGTCACCATCGAGTCCATTGTTCCCAACCTCGGCCTGCTGCGCGAATACAAGCCGATGATGCAGGAATTCTGGCGCGAGGGCCTGTTCGGCCCGCTGGACGAACGCTTCTTCCGGCTGACCGACCGCACCACCGACATGGCCGGTGAGATCGCCTGGCAGGACATCGACAAGTCGCGCGTCGTGGAGGATTTCAAGGCGATCTTCAGCAACCCGCGGAACGTGGGCAAGGAAGCCTATTTCGACGGCATGACGCATTTCGACTTCAAGTGCCTGCTCCCGGCGCTCCTCCAGGTCGAGGACCGGATGAGCATGGCGCATGGACTGGAGGCCCGCGTTCCGTTGCTGGACCACCCGCTGGTCGAATTCGCCGCCACCATTCCGGCCGACGTGAAGTTCTCCGGCGGGCGCCTGAAGCATCTGCTCAAGACCGCCTTCGGCGACGTCCTTCCGGAGGAGGTGGTGAACCGCCGCGACAAGATGGGCTTCCCGGTGCCGCTCAAGGAGTGGTTCCAGGGTGAGCTGCGCGGTTTCGCCCAGGACGTGTTCCTGAACCTCAAGGACAAGCATCGCCCCTACATCAACGCGGATGTGGTGCTTAAGAACTTCGACAAGGCTGGACGTTTCTCCCGCAAGACCTGGGGTCTTCTCAGCCTGGAGCTCTGGCACCAGACCTTCCACGACCGTGGCGCCGAATTCAGGGCGATGGCCAATCAGCACAACCAAGAGAACTTTGAAGAGGCGGTTGCACAATGAAGGTTTTCATCACGGGCGGCTGCGGTCAGGTCGGCTCCCACGTTGCCGAGATGGCTTTGGCGAACGGCGACGACGTGGTGGCCATCGACAACTTCGCGACGGGGCGGCGCGTGCACCTGCCGGAGACGCACGACCGCCTGACCTTCGTCGAGGGATCGATCGCCGACAAGGGCCTGATCGACCAGTTGATCGGCGACTTCAAGCCCGACGTCGTGGTGCACACGGCGGCTTCCTACAAGGACCCGGACGACTGGCACAGCGACACCGTGACCAACTGCGTCGGCGGCGCCAACCTGATCCGGGCGTCCCGCGACAACAAGGTCGGTCGTTTCGTCTATTTCCAGACGGCCCTGTGCTATGGCGTGAAGCCGCTGGAGCAACCGATCACGCTCAAGCATCCGAAGTTCCCGGCCAATTCCAGCTACGCGATTTCCAAGACGACGGCCGAGGATTACCTGGAAATCTCCGGGCTTGACTACGTCACCTTCCGTCTCGCCAACGTGATCGGGCCGCGGAACGTGTCCGGTCCTCTGCCCATCTTCTTCGACCGTCTGTCGCAGGGAAAGCGCTGCTTCGTCACGACCGCCCGCCGCGACTTCGTGTTCGTGAAGGATCTGGCGCGCACGGTGATGAAGGCGGTCGCAGGGCAGGGGAACGGTGCCTACCATTTCTCCTCGGGCAAGGACATCGCCATTCTGGAACTCTACAACGCCGTCGTCGAGGCGATGCGGCTCAACGAGTATCCGGAGCCTGAGATCCGTCCGCTCGGGCCCGA
Organism: Pseudomonadota bacterium; assembly: GCA_023413605.1. GTDB lineage: Bacteria > Pseudomonadota > Alphaproteobacteria > Azospirillales > Azospirillaceae > Azospirillum. The sequence continues at coordinate 31,916 of JAEZPL010000204.1, read as the reverse complement.
CGACGCTCCGTCGATCCTGCTGGATCCGTCGCGCACCTTCGAAGACTTCGGCGATGTCCGGTTCACGCCGCTGAACGAGCTGGTCGCGGCGGCGGTCGAATATTACCGGGCCTACGGCGTGCATGGCGGCTACACGCACCTGCGGCTCGAAGAAAACAAGAAATAACGGAGACATCCGTGCGCATCCTGATCACCGGCGGCGCGGGCTGCCTCGGTTCCGCCCTGACCGAGTTCCATCTCGGTCAGGGGCATTCTGTCTTCGTGATCGACAATTTCGCCACCAGCAGCCGCGCCGTGTTCCCGGAGAGCTATCCGGGGCTGACGGTGGTGGAGGGCAGCGTCGCCGACCGCGCGTTGGTCGAGCGCTGCTTCGACACCTTCGCGCCGACCCACGTGATCCACAGCGCGGCTTCCTACAAGGATCCCAACGACTGGCGCGAAGACACGCGGACCAACGTCGAAGGCACCATCAACGTGGTCGAGGCGTCCCGCGCGGCCGGCGTGCGCCGGATCGTCAACTTCCAGACCGCGCTGTGCTACGGCCGGCCCAAGACCGTGCCGATCCCCGTCGACCACCCGGTTCAGCCGTTCACCAGCTACGGCGTGTCGAAGACCGCCGGCGAGCAGTATCTGGCGATGAGCGGCATGCCCTACGTGTCGCTGCGGCTGGCCAACGTCACCGGGCCGCGTCTGGCGATCGGGCCGATCCCGACCTTCTACAAGCGCCTGAAGGCCGGCCAGGGCTGCTTCTGCAGCGACACGGTCCGCGACTTCCTGGACATGGGCGACTTCCTCGACCTCATGGCCTTGGTGATGGACGAGAACGCGCCGTCCGGGATCTTCAACGTGTCGACCGGCGAAGGCCACACCATCAAGGAGATCTTCGACATCGTCGCCGATCACCTCGGGGTCACGCTGGACCAGCCCGTGCCGGTGGTTCCGCCGGGAGCCGACGACGTTCCGGCGGTCGTGCTCGATCCCCGGGAAACCGAGGCCAAGCTCGGCTGGCGCGCGCGCCGCGGCTTCGATGAAACGATCCGCACCATGCTGCGGTGGTACGACGAGCACGGCATCAACGCCATCTACAGCCATCTCAAAGAGCCCCGCTCTCCCTCCGCCTGACCAGTTTCGGAACGACGTCATGACCCAACCGCTCGAGTTTGCCGGCGCATCCATCCTGGTCGTCGGAGGTGCCGGTTTCGTCGGCAGTAATCTGTGCCGCCAGATCCTGGCCCAGGAACCGCGCCGGCTCACCATCGTCGACAACCTTCTGTCGGCCGACATCTCCAACGTGCCGGAGCATCCGGCCGTCGATTTCGTCTTCGGTCCGATCACCGACGACCGCATTCTGGAAAATCTGCCGCGCGACCTGGACTTCGCCTTCCATCTGGCCTGCTATCACGGCAACCAGTCGTCGATCCACGACCCGCTCGCCGACCATCAGAACAACACGCTGACCACGTTGAAGCTGTTCGACCGCCTGAAGGACATCACGTCGCTGAAGAAGGTGGTCTATTCGGCGGCCGGCTGTGCGGTGGCCGAGAAGACCTTCGATGAAGCCGCGGCGACCAAGGAAGACGCGCCGGTTTCGCTGTTCCACGACAGCCCGTATTCGATCTCCAAGCTGATCGGCGAGATGTACGGGAACTACTATTTCCAGCGTTACGGCATGCCTTTTGTGAAGGCGCGTTTCCAGAACGTCTATGGACCGGGCGAGATTCTGGGGGCGGGGCGGTGGCGCGGTACGCCGGCGACCGTCTGGCGCAACGTGACCCCGACCTTCGTCTGGAAGGCGCTGCACCGCGAAGCCCTGCCGGTGGAAAACGGCGGCATCGCGTCGCGTGACTTCATCTTCGTCGAGGACATGGCCCGCGGTCTGATCGCCTGCGCTCAGAGAGGCGCGGCGGGGGAGACCTACAACCTGGCCTCCGGCGTGGAGACGACCATTCTGGAACTGGCCAGCACGATCAACGAACTGACCGGCAACCCGACGCCCATCGCGCTGACCCCGGCCCGCCCCTGGGACCGTTCGGGCAAGCGCTTCGGCGATCCGACCAAGGCGAAGGAGGAGCTGGGCTTCGTGGCCGGCGTTTCGCTGCAGGAAGGGCTGGAGCGGACCGTCGCCTGGGCGCGGCAGAACCGGGAAACCATCCTGCGCTGCATGATGCAACACGCGCGCTACGTTCCCGAGGTCCGTTCCTACGTCGGGTAAGACGGCGGTTCTGCCGGATGGACGATCCCACTGGGGCACTGCCCGGATCGTCCTCCGTCAGGGCGGTGCCAATAGGCTGCGGCAAAACGCAGTCACACGGTGAAGGCCGTTGACGTTCACGGCGTGAACAGGGTAGACCGCAAGGCGAGCCACCCGAATGGGCCGGGCCGGAGAGCCAACCAGCCATGCAAAGCCGCGTGAGCGACGAGAAAGACATTCGGATCATGATCGGCGTGCTCGACGCGGTGGCTCGGGACAGCAGCGTCACACAACGTGATCTTGCCAGCGAACTCGGCATCGCGCTCGGCCTCGCCAACGCCTATCTGCGCCGTTGTGTGAGGAAGGGCCTGGTCAAGATCGGCACGGCTCCGCTCAACCGCTACGCCTACTACCTGACGCCCAGCGGCTTTGCCGAGAAAAGCCGGCTGACGACCGAATACCTGACGCTTTCCTTCCGCTTTTTTCGCACGGCCCGAGCGGAGTGCTCGGCTCTGCTCGAGGAATGCCGGCGCAACAACTGGCGGCGGGTGATCCTGCTGGGCAGCGGCGACCTGGCGGAGGTTGCGGTGCTGAGTTCGGTCGAGGTCGGGGTGGAGGTGGTCGCCGTGGTGGATGCCGCCGCCGCAGGCGGCGTTTGCGCCGGCTGTCCCGTGGTGGCGGTCCCCCCTGCGTTCGACGCGGTCCTGGTGACCGATATGCGCGCGCCGGCAGAGGCGATCGGTTCCGGGCTGGAACTGGCGGGAGCCGCCGGTTTGGCCGAGAACCGCGTTCTCGTGCCGCGGTTGCTTGGAATTTCCGGAGCCGGCGCCCAGCGGGGGACGGCATGACCGACTGGTTCGTCGCCGTCACCCGTCCAGCGGCCAAGGCCGTCGACCACCTGCGGCGTCGGGGAGGCCATGCCTGTCCGCCACGCTGCCGGACGGCGTGCCGGCAGGCTCCGGACGACGCCATCCACATGAAGGGAGGTCCCTTTGCCGATCCTGTCGGGCGTCTGGGAAGACCAGCCGGCAGCGGTCGTGTGCGCGTCTTTCTGAATCTGCTCGGGCGCGAGGTCCGGGCGGAATTGCCGATCTGCAAGGTCCAGGCGGTCTGACCGCCGGAACCCGGCCTGCCGGCCCTTTGGCCGGCTGGCCGGCTGCTGGAACCGTGTCGGCCCGGGTGGTGTCACCCGGACCGCGGTAGCATGGCTCTTCGGCCGCATCGTTCAAGCCCGGGGTTCCCCGGGTTCAACCATCGGAGACGGGAAAGCTTCTGTCATGAAACGTTTTGCGCTGATCGGTGCTGCCGGATACATCGCGCCGCGCCACATGAAGGCCATCAAGGACACTGGCAACACGTTGGTTGCCGCGCTCGATCCCAAGGACAGCGTCGGCATCATCGACAGCTATTTTCCCGAGTCCGACTTCTTCACCGAGTTCGAGCGCTTCGACCGCCACGTCGACAAGCTGCGCCGCAAGGGAACGCCGATCGATTACGCTTCGATCTGCTCCCCCAACTACCTGCACGACGCCCACATCCGCTTCGCGCTGCGCAGCGGGGCGCACGCCATCTGCGAGAAGCCGCTGGTTCTGAACCCGTGGAACGTCGACGCGCTGACCGAGATCGAGAAGGAATCCGGCTGCCGGATCTACAACATCCTGCAGCTGCGCCACCATGATGCGATCAAGGCCCTGCGCGACAAGATCGCCGCGGCTCCGGCGGGCAAGGTCTTCGACGTCGACCTGACCTATCTGACCTCGCGCGGCCATTGGTACCACGCGAGCTGGAAGGGCGCGCTCGACCGGTCGGGCGGCATCGCCACCAACATCGGCGTGCATTTCTTCGACATGCTGGCCTGGGTGTTCGGGCCGCGGCGGGAGAGCGTGGTGCATCTGCACGAAGAGGACGCGGCCGCCGGCTACCTGGAATTCGAGCGCGCGCGCGTGCGCTGGTTCCTGTCGATCAACGCCGACCATCTGCCGCCGCAGGCCCTGGCGGCGGGCAAGCGGACCTACCGTTCGATCCTCATCGACGGCGAGGAGCTGGAGTTCAGCGAGGGCTTCACCGACCTGCACACCGTCACCTACCGCGAGATCCTGGCGGGCAACGGCTACGGCCTGGAGGCCGCCCGCACCGCCATCGAGACGGTGTTCGAGATCCGGCAGGCGCAGCCGGTGGGGCTGAAGGGCGACTATCATCCCTTCTGTGCCCGGATGCGTGGCGCCGCCGACGCCGGAGCCCTGTGATGAGCGCCGAAACCGCCGGGCCGGCCTGGACCGCCCACGAAACGGCCATCATCGACGACGGCGCGCGGATCGGAGACCGCACGCGGATCTGGCACTGGACCCACGTCTGCGGCGGCGCCGTGATCGGCGATGACTGCTCGCTCGGGCAGAACGTCTTTGTCGCCAACCGCGTGCGCATCGGCAACACGGTCAAGATTCAGAACAACGTGTCGGTCTACGACAACGTCACCCTGGAAGACGGCGTCTTCTGCGGCCCGTCCTGTGTCTTCACCAACGTCTACAACCCGCGGTCCGAGGTGTCGCGCAAGAGCGATTACCGCGACACGCTGGTCCGGCGCGGCGCCACGCTCGGTGCGAACTGCACCATCGTCTGCGGCGTGACCATCGGCGAATACGCCTTCATCGGCGCGGGCGCCGTGGTGACGCGGGACGTGCCGGCCTTTGCCCTGATGGCCGGCGTGCCGGCCCGTCGCATTGGCTGGATGGGGCATCATGGCGAGCGGCTGACGAAGGATCTCGTCTGTCCCGCCACAGGGCGCCGCTACCAACTGGTTGGCAAGGATCAACTCGAAGAGATCGTCTGATGAGCAGCGCCGACACCCGTTCCGAACCGGCCCTGGAGCCGATCGCCTTCATCGACCTCGACGCCCAGCGGCGCCGCCTCGGCCCGGACCTGGAGGAGGCGATCCTCCGCGTCGTCCGGCACGGCGGCTACATCATGGGGCCGGAGATCAAGCAGTTCGAGGCCGACCTGTCGGCCTTCTGCGGCGCCAAACACAGCATCACCTGCGCCAACGGGACCGACGCGCTCGCCATGCCGTTGATGGCGAAGGGCGTGGGCCCCGGCGACGCCGTGTTCTGCCCGTCCTTCACCTTCGCGGCGACCGCGGAGGTGGTGGCGTGGGTCGGTGCCACGGTCGTCTTCGTCGACGTGCGGCCCGACACGTTCAACATGGACGTCGCCAGCCTCGAGGCGGCGGTCGCCAAGGCGCAACGGGAAGGTCTGCGGCCGGCGGTGGTCATCGCGGTCGACCTGTTCGGCCAGCCCGCCGACCATGACGCCATCGGGCAGATCTGCGCCCGCCACGGCATGTGGCTGATGGTCGATGCCGCCCAGAGCTTCGGGTCGGTCTACAAGGGCCGGACCTGCGGCACCATCGGCACGGTCACCACGACGAGCTTCTTCCCGGCCAAGCCGCTCGGCTGCTACGGCGACGGCGGCGCCATCTTCACGGACGACGACGAACTCGCGTCGGTGATGCGCAGCCTGCGCGTCCACGGACAGGGGTCCGACAAGTACGACAACGTTCGCATCGGCCTGAACGGGCGCCTGGACACGATTCAAGCGGCCGTCCTGATCGAGAAGCTGCGCATCTTCCCGGACGAGATCGAGCGCCGCAACCGGGTCGCCCGCCGCTATTCCGACGCCCTGCGCGACGTGGCCGAGGTGCCCGTGGTTCCGGACGGGATCACGTCGGTCTGGGCCCAGTACACCCTGCGCGTCCGGGACGGCCGGCGCGACGAGATCGCGGCCCGGCTGAAGCAGGCCGGCGTCCCGACGGCGGTCTACTATCCCAAGCCCCTCCACCGGCAGACCGCCTACAAGCATTACCCGACGGCCGGCAATGGCCTGCCCGTGAGCGAGCAGGTGGCGACGGAGGTGCTCAGCCTCCCCATGCACCCCTATCTCGACGAGGCCACGCAGGACCGGATCGTGGAGGCCGTGCGCGCGGCTTTCGCCGGGCGGGCGGGGTGATGGGACGCGGCAAGCGATCCGCAGGAACGGCCGCCGGCACTTTTCCGTAACCTGATGTGAGCCGATGTCCAAGCGGTCCGGTATCATCCTCGTCCTTTACAGTTCCAGGGGCCTCGCGCAGCTTCCACTGCGCGTGGCGGTCTCCGACCACCTGTTCTGCTGGGGGCGGTATTCCAAGCACGACGTCATCTACAGGAATGTCGCCTTCGGCTTTTCCTGGGACGAGTTCCGGGATCTGCCCATCCGGGCCGTGGTGCTCCACACCATCCTGCTGGCAACCCGATGGGACATCGAGGTTTTCTGGCAGTTGGTGACGCCGCTCTTCGCCTTGAGGGACTTTTCCGGCCCGAAGATCGCGATTCCCCAGGACGAGTTCATCCAGAGCGAAGCCCTGGTGACCCTCTTCAACCGGATCCGCATCACCCACATCCTGACCGCCGCGCCGGTCGCCGAGGCCCGCCGCATCTACGACGGGCTGGCGACCGAAGCCGAATTCAGGACGGTCCTGACGGGCTATCTGGACGAGGTGACGCTGCGCCAGATCCGGCGGCTCCGGCGTTCGGTGCCGGACCGCGATATCGACGTCGGCTACCGGGCCTGGAACGCCGAGGCATGGCTGGGCGAGCACGGCCGGCTGAAGGTTCTCGTCGCGCATCGGGTGGCCGAGGCCGCGGCACGGCACCCCGGCCTCCGCACCGATGTTTCCGTCGATGAGAAGTCGACGCTCCTCGGGGCCGACTGGCTCCGCTTCATGCTCCGCTGCCGCACCATGCTCGGTGTGGAGGGGGGCGCCAGTGTCCTCGACCGCGACGGCTCCATCGCGCGGCGAACCCGCGCCTTCGTCGCGGCCAACCCGGACGCGTCCTTCGAAGACATCCGCGAGGCTTGCTTCGCGGAAGAGGAGGGTTCCCTCGACCTGCGCGCGATCGGTCCCCGCCATCTGGAGGCCTGCGCGACCGAAACCTGCCAGGTGCTGGTCGAGGGCGACTATCAGGGCATCCTGAAGCCGCACGAGCACTACATCCCGATCCGAAAGGACTTCTCCAACCTGGACGAGGTGCTGCGTCAGGTCGCCGATCGTGACCTGACGGCGGCGATCGCCGGACGGGCCCGGCGCGACGTGGTGGAATCCGGGCGCTACACTTATCGCCGCTTCGTGCGGGAGATCGAGGACGAGATCATCGCCCCCGAAGGCGCCCCCGAAGGCGCCTCAGCCCCCACCCGCGCTTCGCGCTTCGCCGTGCGCTTCGCCCAACTGCGTCACAGCGTGAGCTGGGTTTTCGCGCAATTCGAGGCAAAACACTTGCTACGCAACCGGGAATACCGTTACGGAACTCCGGAAGAGATTGGCTGGCGGTGGCGCACGATCCGAAGCCTTGTCCGGTCCTTGGGCACGATTATCCGCATCGATACCAGGATTTGAACCATGCATATATTGATGCTGTCAGCCGATGCGCAGATGATCGATCGGCGTATTCTCCAGGAAGCCCGGACGCTTCACAACGCTGGTTACCAAGTAACGGTTCTCAGTGGTTTCGAATGCGAACTGCCCGACGCCTACGACGATGACGGGATCGCGATCAAGCGCTATCGGTATGATTGGATCGACCGCCGACGCTCCACCTTCTATGTGCGCTGGGGCGCATCGGCCGCCGTGCGCGCCGGCTGGATGCTGTATCGGGCCGTCAACCGGCTGCTGGATGGGCCGACCGCCTTCGACGATTTCGTTCTCCGCAAGGCGCTGGAGCATCGGTTCGACGTCGTGCATGTTCATGATTTCCCGATGCTGCGCGTCGGCGTCATGGCCGCGCGCGCGCGCGGGGTTCCGGTGATCTATGACTCGCACGAGTTCTACCCGGTCCAGTCCGAGTTTCCCGCGGACCTCCAGCGCCGCTACCTGCGCCTGGAACGCCGGTTCGCCCGGCAATGCGCCGCGGTCATCACCGTCAACCCCTATCTGGCCCGCATGATCGGCGAAGCCCACGGGATTCCGACGCCCGAGGTGATCCTCAACGCCTCGGAACTCGCCGAGGCCGAGCCGGTGCCATTGCGCGAGCGGCTCGGCTTCGGCCCCGACGACGTCCTGATCCTGTACCAGGGCTGGATTTCATCCAACCGCAACATCGCCGTGCTGATCGAGGCGATGCGCCATCTGCCGGAGCGCATGAAGCTCGTGATGGTCGGCTACGGCGACTATGTCGAGGTGCTGAAGGAGACGGCCCGCCGGTATGGCCTGGAGTCCCGTGTCGCCTTCCTCGGGCGGATCGAAAGCGACGACCTGCCCGGCTACACGGTCGCCTGCGACATCGGCGTGATCCCCTACGCCGCCGTCGACGAGATGCACCGCTATTGCAGCCCGAACAAGCTGTTCGAGTTCATCATGGCGGGCATCCCGATCGTGGCGAACGATCTGCCTTACCTGCGCGACGTCGTCCTCGGGCATCACCTGGGCGAGACCGTGGACATGGCATCGCCCGAGGACCTGGCTGCGGCCATCGGGCGGCTCGTCGCTTCCCCCGAAAAGCTGAGCGAGGTCCGGGCCGCCGTCCGGAAGGCCCGCGACCAGTACAATTGGACCATTGAAGGGCGCAAGCTGCTGGACATCTACCGCCGTGTCCTGCCGCTGCCCCCCGGGCATGGAACCGCGGCCCCCACCGCGGACAGCCAGGTTCGTGAAAAGGAAGCCCTATGAACCCGTTCCGGCTGCTGTTCGCCCACCGGCACATCCTGTACGCCACCACGCTGACGGAAGTCCGCGGTCGCTACACGGGAACGCTGTTCGGCCTTCTGTGGGCTGCCATATACCCGTTCCTGTTCCTCGGGCTCTACGCGGTCGTCTACACGCTCATTCTGCGCGTGCGGCTGGAGCAGTACAGCTCGTTCGAGTACGTGCTCCTCATCTTCGCCGGCCTGATTCCCTTCATCGGCTTCGCGGAGGCGCTCGGCTCCACGGTCTCGTCGGTGGTTTCGAACAAGAACCTGCTGAAGAACACCCTCTTTCCGATCGAGCTGCTTCCCGTGAAGGCCGTCCTTGGCAGTTCGATATCGATGACGGTCGGCTTGGCCGGACTGCTGCTGATCCTCTGGGGCAAAGGAGAGTTCAGCATCGTGCAGGTGACCGTCCTGGCGGTCTTCGCTCTTCAGATCGTCTTCACGACGGGCGTGGCGTGGCTGCTCTCGGCCCTCAACGTGTTCTTTCGCGACATCGGGCAGGTCATCGGAATCCTGACACTGTTCCTGATGATGGTTTCACCGATCGCCTATACGCAGGACATGGTCCCGGACGCGCTTCGGATCTTCATGTATCCGAACCCGCTTTTCTACATCATGGAATGTTATAGGCAAATTCTGATCTTCCACAACTTCCCGACGATTCTCTTTCTTATCCTGACCTTCATGTCGTTCGGCATGTTCTATTTTGGGTACATGCTGTTCACAAAGCTGAAATCTGTTTTCGGCGAGTATGTCTGATGGCTCCGCCGCGTCGGAAGCCGATCCCGTTTTCCCGCACAAGCCCGGTGTGTGCCGACCATGTCTGACGTTGCCATCCGCATCAACGGTGCCTCGCGTCTCTTCAAGCGCTTCCACCGTCCGCGCTACCGCATCATGGACCTGCTCGGTCTGAAGGTTCCGGCGTCGGGCTATGACGAATTCTGGGCCCTGCGCGACGTCACGCTGGAGATCCGCCGCGGCGAGCGGGTGGCGCTGATCGGGCGCAACGGCGCCGGCAAGAGCACGCTGCTCAACCTCGTGTGCGGGCAATTGCAGCCGACGCGGGGGACGGTCCAGGTCAACGGCAGCATCCAGGCCCTGATGGAACTCGGCACCGGCTTCCATCCGGAGTTCACCGGGCGGCAGAACGTCTTCTCGGCGCTCGCCTACCAGGGGGTCACCGGACAGGCCGCCCGCGACCTGTTCGAGGAGATCGTCGATTTCGCCGAGCTGTGGGACTTCATCGAACAGCCGCTGAAGACCTATTCGGCCGGAATGTACGCGCGCCTCGCCTTTTCGGCGGCGACGGCGATCGTGCCGGACATCCTGATCATCGACGAGATCCTGGGGGCCGGCGACGCTTATTTCGCCTCCAAGTGCGCGGAGCGCATGTACCAGCTCACGGTGCAGACCGGGGCGACCGTGCTGTTCGTCAGCCATGACATTTCGAGCGTCGAACGGCTGTGCAATCGGGCGGTGTGGATCGACCGGGGGCAGGTGACGATGGAGGGGGCGACCCTCGACGTCAGCAAGGCTTACTACGCCTCGATCATGGCGCAGGAGGAGGCGCGCCTGCGGGCGGAGACGACCAAGGCGATCGCCCGCATGCGGCGCCGGGAGATGGCCGCGCGGGACGTCGTCCGGCACGATCTGCTTCTGCGCTTCATGCACGAACGCGAAGAGATTCCCTCGGCGCCGCAATTCATCCGCTCGATCCGCTTCGAAAACCTGGCGGACGAGAGCCTGACCCTCCTGACCGGCGCCCCGGCGGACACCGACCAGAATGCGGAAAGCCAGGTTCTGGACAGCCAGACCCTGTGGGGCGAAACGCAGTTGATCGACGGGCACCCGGTGCGCGGGCTCGCCCCCCAGAATGCCCCCGACCGGCATGCCCCCTTCGTCTTCCGTGTTCCGGAGGGGTTCGCTCCGCGGGGCGCCAAGATCCTGGTCGAACACGCCTGCACGGCGGCGGACCCCATCGTCCTCGACTTCTACGCCGGCGGGGCGTACCGGCGCCTGGGCACGCTGACCCCGACCGACGGCGGCTGGCGCGAGGATGTCTTCACGCTGCCGCGCGAGTGGCTCGGCGACGCCGGCTACCCCGTGGCCGAGCCCGATGAGTCGGAAACGCAATCCCGCTGGAGCAGCAACGAGGCGCAGTTCCGGTCGATCGAACCCTGCGTCCCAGGCACACGGGAAGCCCGCTTCATCTTCGGCCTGGGGGAGCCGATCGCGTTCCGGATCATCGCCGACCTGTTCGTCGATGTGCCGCAGTTCTGGCTGGTGGTCCTGGTGTTCGACGACAAGGGCAACCGGATGAGCATGGCGGTCGAGCCTTTCCCCGAGGGCCTGCCCAAGGGGCGCTACGAACTCACGGCCACCTTCGAGCATCCTGTTCTGCGGCAGGGCGAGTATGTGGTCGGTTTTGAAATGCTCGCCGAATTCGACTATCACTGGAGCAAGGGCGGCCGGTTCCCGCATTTGGCCTTCTGGGACCGAAGCGTCCACTTCAAGGTGAACGAAAACTACAGCGGAGTTGTCGACCTTGGGCGCGTCGAGATGCCCATGACCTTCTCGTGCCGCGCCCTGGAGGCGGCGGCCAGCGAGTCCGGTCCTGCCCGGCCGGTCTCCTCTCCCAGCCCTTCCAACGCCATTGAGACCCCCCCGTGATCCGCCTGTCCAACTACCTGTCGAAGCTCGTCCGGCCCCGCCCGCAGAAGCCCGTCGCCGTCGAGCCGTCTTTGGATCAGACGCCCGAGGAACCCCTTGGCCCGCCGGGTCTTCCCGGCTCCAGGCTCCGCATCCTGCTGCTTGCGCACATGGACTCCAACCACGCCAACACGGTGATCGACCATCGGAAGGCGCTGGAGACCCTGAGCCGGCACGTCGTCCACACCCATTGCCCGCTTTCCAGCCCGAAGACCCTGCCGCCCCTGGAAGCGTTCGACGCGATCATCCTGCACTATTCGCTGATCTGCTTCAGCCACGCCTACCTGCCGCCCTTCTACCGTGACGCGATCCGCCGCTTCCAGGGACTGAAGGCGCTGTTCATCCAGGACGAGTACCGGACGATCCATGCGGCCGTCGACGCCATGATCGAACTCGGCGTCGATGTCCTGTTCACCTGTGTTCCGGAACCGCGCATCGACCAGATCTACGGGCAACTGCGCCGACGGGGCGTGCGTGTCGAGCCGACGTTGACCGGGTTCGTCCCGGAGGAGCTGATCGGCCGGCCGTGGCGTCCGCTGGCCGAGCGTCCTTTCGACGTGGTCTACCGCGGGCGCCCGCTGCCGCCGTCGCTCGGCCGGCTCAGCCAGGAAAAGATCGCCATCGCGCAACGCTTCAAGGAGCTGGCTCCGCTGCACGGCGTCTCCGGCAACGTGGACTGGCGCGAGGAGAACCGGATCTACGGCCACCAGTGGATCGACTTCATGAGCTCCGGGCGCGCCGCCCTGGGCACGGAAAGCGGGGCCAGCATCGCCGACTTCACGGGCGAGATCGACACGGCCGTGCGGCGCTACATGCGTGAACACCCGGAGGCCTCGCTGGACGAGATCGAGGAGGCGATCCTCGCGCCGTTCGAAGGCAACCTGGTCATCAACACCATTTCGCCGCGGTCGTTCGAGGCCATCTGCCTGGGCACCGTCATGGTCAACTTCCCCGGCGAGTATTCCGGAATCCTGCAGCCGGAGCGGCACTACATCGTGCTGGAGAAGGATTTCTCCAATTTCGCGGATGTCGCCGCCCAGCTTCGCGACACGGACAAGCTGTCCGAGATCGCCAAGCGCGCCTACGAAGACATCGTGCTGTCCGGAACCTATTCGTACGCCGCCTTCGTGAAGACGGTCGACGCCATCCTGGACGAGGAGTGGAGGCAGCGCTGCTTCCGGCCGGCCTTGCCGCTGCCGGCGACGCTGGATCCTTCGGAGCGGCAGCGTTCGCGCTGGGACGGCCTGACCCCGTCGGGCTGGAGGGACCGGCTGAAGAACGCGAAGTGGATGGAGATGCGCCTCAACGTCCTGCGCGCCGGCATGGGAGCCTTCGTGACCGGGTCCAGCCCGTTCTTTCCGCGTCCCTTCGATCCCGACTGCCTGTTGCGCGAGGGGGAGCCGGAAAGCTATGCGGCGGCCATCGCCGATACGGCCAAGCCGCACTGGATCGAGTTCGACCTGAGCGAGACGCGCGAGGTGAACAGCCTCGAACTGGAGTGGCTGAGCGACACGAACTTCGCCCAAAGCTTCAAGGTCGAGATCACCGAGGACGGCGAGGTTTGGCGCGACCTGCTGGTGCGCGAGGACAGCACGGATCACAAGCTGGAATTCCAGTTCCCGCTGACCCGGGTCCGGCGGGTCCGCCTGGTCGCCGACCGCTTCTCCGACCAGGACCGCATGCTCGTGCGCGGCTTCGCGCTGTGGAAGACGCTGGATACCATTCCCTGAACCGAGATACCGGAACCGTGCGCTGCTGCCTGCTGTCGTTGTCCCCGATCGCCGACGACCCCCGCGTCCGCCGCCAGGGGGACGCCTTGCACGCGCTGGGCTGGACGGTGTCTGCGGTCGGGCTGCCGGCCCGCCGCAGTCCGCCGCCGGCGTGGCCGGTCCGGACGGTGGACGTTCCGGAACCCGGAACGGGGATGGTGGAACGCGCCCTGCGCATCGGCCGGGTCGCCCTGGCCGGCCGATGCGGGCCGCTGCTTCTGCCGCTGGTGGAAGGGATGCCCGCCACCCGGCAGCTTCTGGCCGGCGCGGAGGGAGTCGTGGCCGACCTCTACGTTGCGAACGATTGGACGGCTCTGCCGGCGGCGGCCATCCTGGCCGCCCGTCATGGCGGACGCCTCGTGTACGACAGCCATGAACTCGCCGTCGCTGAACGGGAGGAGGATGCTCGGTGGCGGCTGCTCTATGGGCGGCTGGCGGGGGCCGTGGAGGAAAGGTTCATCCGTTCCGCCGCCCTGGTGACCACCGTGTCCGAAGGCATCGCCGACGCGATGGCCGCGGCTTATCGCCTGCGGGAACGGCCCGTGGTGATCCGGAACGTGCCCGTGCATCGCGCAATGCCGCTGCGGCAGCCCGATCCCGGCCGGATCCGGGTTCTGTTCCAGGGACTGCTGGCCCCCGGGCGGGGAATCGAGGCCTTGCTGCGATCCGTCCCGCTCTGGCGGCCCGAGTTCCATCTGATTCTCCGCGGTCCGGCCGGGGACGCCTACCGGGCGGAGCTGGCAGCCCTGGCCAGGGCGACCGGAGTGGAGGCGCGGATCCTCTTCGACCCGCCGCGTCCACCAGGCCAGCTCGTCGAGGCCGCCAACGAAGCCGACATCGGGATTCATCCGCTGGAACCGGTCAACCGCAACAACCGGCTGGCGCTGCCCAACAAGATCTTCGAGTATCTGATGGCCGGGCTGGCTGTGTGCGTGTCCGACCTTCCCGAATTGGCGGCGGTTGTCCGGCGCCATGACTGCGGGCGGCTGATCGGCGCCGTCACTCCGGAGGCCATCGCCGACGCCGTGAACGGTTTCTCGCCGTCGGGCATCGCCGACGGCAAACGCAACGCCTTGGCGGCGGCGCGCGAGCTGTGCTGGGAGCGGGAACGCGAGGTCCTGATCCGCGCCTATACCGCCGCCGGGGGCGGCGGACGCGCGCCCTTGAAGACTGAAACCTTTTCCGGCGACCGCGGGCAGCCGTTCGCGGGCGATCCATCCGACATTGCCGACATCAGCACAAACGGGGCCAGGACCTGAACGGTTTTGGGAAGATCATGCGCGTTCTTGTCGTTTCCAACATGTATCCGCGGGACCACAACCCCATCGGCGGCATCTTCGTCCATGAGCAGGTGAAGGCGCTTCGGGCCAAGGGGGTGGACGCACGGGTCGTGTCGGGCGGTCCCCATTGGCTGCCCGCGCGGCAGCCGCTGAACGCGGCCCGGCAGGTCCGGTGGCATATCCGGCACAACCGGTCCCCGCAGTGGACGCAATACGAGGGCGTGCCGGTCGTTTACTTCCCCTATTTTGCCGGGGGATTCTGCCGGGTGGATTTCTATCCGCGGCTCTACAGATGGTCCCTGCTGCGGTGGATCGACGAGATCCGCCGGGATTTCCCGTTCGACCTCGTGCACGCGCACACCGCCTTCCTCGACGGTTTCGCCGGGATCGGGGTGGCCGAACGCTTTGGCGTCCCCTTGATCCTCACCGAGCACACCGGGCCGTTCACCCTGCTGACCCGCACCCTGGCGATGCGTCTGCAGACCGAACAGGCGATCAACGCCGCCGACCATGTGCTGGCCGTGAGTTCCGCGCTGCGTCGGGACATCCTGGCGAACGTGCGCGTCAACCGGCCGGAGCGGATCACGGTCATACCCAACGGCGTCGACGTCGGGGCTTTCTCGACCGCCTTCGATCCGATGGAGACCCTGCACAAGCCCGGCTGGCCCGGCGACTATATGGGGCGGGACGATCTGGCCGACCTGCTCCGTCGTGTTCGCGGGCTTGCCTTCGCCGAGAACGACGATCCGGCCGAGCGGATGGAAACGCTGCGCCAGGCGCTGCTGGGCACGGTGAAGCAGGACGTGGTCGAGGGGCCGGAGGGCAGGGACGAGGGTCTCATCCAGGCCCTGTGGGTCGGGCATTTCGTCGACGTCAAGCGGATCGACCGTCTGGTCCATGGTTTCGCCATCGCCCACCGCCGCAACCCGCGCCTTCGCCTCACCCTGCTGGGCGCCAGTGCGACCGGTGGCGGCGTCGAGCACGAGGTCCGCGAGCAGATCCGCAAGGAGGGTGTGGGGGATGCGATCCGCATCCTGCCGGGCACGGGCCGCGAGGGCGTGCGGCACCACATGTCCAACTGCGATTTCCTCGTCATTTCCAGCGAGACGGAAACCTTCGGCGTCGTCGCCATCGAGGCGCTGTCGCTGGGCAAGCCGGTGCTCAGCACGCGCTGCGGCGGGCCCGAGGACATCATCGCCTCGCCCGATCTGGGCGTGTTGGTGGACAGGGACGGCGAGTCCATCGCCATCGGCTTTGCCGAAATGGCCAAGCGCCTGCCTTCCTTCGACGCCGAGAAGATCCGGAATCATGCGATCGCGAACTACAGCTTCGAGACCATTTCCGATCGTCTGATCGAACTGTACGACCGCTTTCTCGGCACGGACCATCGCAGCATCGGCGCCCCGTCCGAGCTGGCGTGCGAAGCCGAGTAGGGCGGGAGCCGGGACATGTGTGGAATTTGGATCTCCGTCGGGTTTGATCCGGAACCCGAGCGGCTGGACATGGTCGCGCACAGAGGTCCGGACGGGCGCGGTTGGCGCGTGGCCGAAAGCGACTGCGGCCCCGTGGCCCTTGGCCACCGCCGCCTGTCGATCATCGACACCAGCGACGCCGCCCTGCAGCCGATGGCCGATGCCAGCGGGCGCTATTGGCTGGTGTTCAACGGTGAAATCTACAATTTCCTGGAGCTGAGGCGCGAGATCGAGGCGGCCGGCCATTCCTTCCGGACCCGTTCCGACAGCGAGGTCCTGCTGCTGGGCTACGCGCTCTGGGGCGAAGCGGTCCTGGACCGTCTGGTCGGCATGTTCGCCTTCGCCATCTGGGACGAGCGCGAGCAGTGCCTGTTCGTCGCCCGCGACCGGTTCGGGATCAAGCCCCTGTACATGGTGGCGAACGAGCGGGGGATCGCCTTCGCCTCGGAGATCAAGCAGCTGCTTCGGCTGCCGGGCGAGAGCGGGCGCGCCAACCACGCCCGGCTGCGCGATTTCCTGTTCCACGGGATCAGCAATCACACCGCCGAAACCATGTTCGCCGATGTGCGGCAGATCCGGGGCGGCGAGTGCGCCACACTGGATCTCCGCCACTGGCGTCCGGCCGACCCGGTCCCGGTCCGCCGCTGGTACGGCGTGCTGAAGCCCGGCACCGTCCAGCTTGGCGAGGCCGAGGCGGCGGAGCGCTTTCGCGACCTCTTTGCGGAAAGCGTCCGCCTTCATCTGCGCTCGGACGTGACGATCGGCTCCTGCCTGTCCGGCGGGCTGGACAGCTCCTCGATCGTGCGCATGGCCGACCGGCTTCTCGCGGCCAGCACCGGCGCCGGCACGGGGGCCGGCTTCGCGACCTTCACGGCCTGCTACGACGACCCCAGCGTCGACGAGCGGCGCTTCGCCGACGCGGTGGTGGAGGGAACGCGCTGCGTTCCGCATCATGTGCATCCGAGGGTGGAGGACGCCGTCGCCCTGGCCGAGAAGATCACCTGGCATCAGGATGAGCCTTACGGGAGCACCAGCATCTTTGCCCAGTGGTCGGTTTTCGAGGCGGCCAAGCACGCCGGCGTCAAGGTGATGCTGGACGGGCAGGGCGCGGACGAACAGCTCGCCGGCTATCACGGCGGCTTCGGCTACTACCACGCCGGTCTGCTCCGGAACGGCCGGCTTCTCGCCCTCGGCCGTTCGCTGGCCGAGCGCCGGGCGCGCGGCGCCTCCCTGCCGGGACAGGCGAAGGCGATGCTGCTCCCGCTGATGCCCATGGCGATGGCGGAGGGCCTGCGCCGGAAACGTCAGGCCGTGACGGGGCACGACTGGTTCGGCGGCGAGGCCCTTCGGGACGCCGATGGCGCCGCCGGCGCCCATCAGGTTGCGCTCGACGCCCTGGAGATGGGGCCGATCCGCGGGGTCGGCGACCTGTGCGTCGCGATGACCCAGGGCTTCAATCTCGCGATGCTTCTCCATTGGGAGGACCGGAACAGCATGGCGCACGGAATCGAGGCGCGCGTGCCGTTCCTCGACCATCGGCTCGTGGAGTTCAGCATCGGCCTCGGCGACCGTCACAAGATGGTGCTTGCCGACACCAAGCGCGTCCTCCGGCGCGCCATGGGCGATCTCCTGCCCCCGTCGGTGGCCGGGCGGCGCGACAAGCTTGGCTTCGCCACGCCGGAAGCCGCCTGGTTCCGCGGCCCGCTGCGGCCGGCGATCCTGGACGGGATCGAGGAAACCCTGACCCGCTATCCCGGTCTGTTCAACGCGGCGGGTGTCCGCCGGCTTGCCGCGGACATGCTGGACGGCCGCCGCCCGCTCGACTTCACCCTGTGGCGCATCGTGAACGTCGGCGTCTGGGGCCGTGTCTTCGGGGTGACCTTGTGAACGCGCAATCCGGGCCGCGGACCAACCGCATCGTTTCCATCACCCCCCTGCCATTGGAAGCCGACAGCCGGACTCTCCGCATCGCCACGTCGTTCGGCCGGGCGGGTTACGCCTCGACCGTCATCGAGGGGGGCTGCAGCGCGCAGCGCGACTGGGGTTCCGGAATCGAGCTGGTCTCCCTGGGTGCCCCCGCGGCTCCCGGTGGGGTGACCGGCAAGCCGTCGCGGCGCCGCCTTACGGGCGCACTGCGCGCCGGGCGCCTGGGAGTTCCCGGAGGGCTGCTGTGGCTGGGGGCGCTCGCCCTGCGGCATGCTCTCCGATACCGCTTGGCGCCGCGCGGCCGCATTCCGCCGGCCGACCTCTACTATCTCCATTCCTTCGAATACGCCGAGGCGGTTCTGCCCCTGGCCGGGGCCGCCGGCGCCCCCATCGTCTACGACGCGCACGACTTCTATTCCGGGATCGAGCCGGCGGACGCGCGGCCATGCATGGACCGGCGCTTCACGATGCCGTTCCTGGAGAAGCTCGAACGCCGGCTGGTGGACGTGGCCGACGCCGTGGTGACCGTGAGTCCCGGGGTCGCCGACCTGTTCGAGAACGCCTTCGGCCGCCGCCCGCAGGTGATCCGGAACTGCCACGACGACCGCTTGGACATCGAACCGCCATCGACCCTCAAGCAGCGCCTCGGGCTGGGCTCCGAGGACGTCCTGATGGTGGTGGTGGGCAACTGGAAACCGGGAATGGCCGTGGAGGCCCTGGTCAACAGCCTGTCCCTGCTTCCCCGGCATGTCCATCTGGCCTTCCTGGGCCGAGGCTACGAAGCGGTTCAGCCCTGGGCCGCGTCGGTCGCGGGGGAACGGGTGCACATGGGGCTGGTCGTGGACCCGCGGCAGGTCGTGCCGACGATCCGCGACGCCGACATCGGGCTGGTCGCCTATGAACCCCGCTCGGCCAATTACACCCACGCCTTGCCCAACGGATTCTTCCAGGTCGTGGCCGCCGGGCTGCCCCTCGTCTATCCGCAGCTGCCCCAGATCGCCGCGGCCGTTGCCGGGCGCGGAACGGGCATCGGGCTCGACCGGATCGAACCGGGCTGCGTTGCCGAGGCCGTCCTGCGGCTGCTCGACCCACAGGCGCGTTTCCCAGCCCGGCAGGCGGCGGCGTCGCTTGCCCAGGAGCTCCGCTGGGACATGGAGGAGCGCCCCCTCATCGATCTCGTTCGAACGCTGATCGATTCCCGCAGCGGTCCTCTGCAACTGTCCCCCGCAACGGCCGATGACTCCGCCGTGACGCCATAGGAGCAAGGTATGCTGCTGTCGCCTGTCGTCCGTTTGCGCTCGGAAGGCATCGATGGATTGAGGGCCATTCTCGCCTTATGGGTCTTGCTCGCGCACGCTGTCCCATGGTCCGTCGCCACCGGGCAGGCGCCGACCTTCCTGTCCGACGTCGCCGCCGTCCTGCAGCGGTCGTTCCAGCCGGCCGGCGAGACGCATCCGGCCGTCCTGGCCTTCATCGTCCTCAGCGGCTACTGCATCCACCGCAACGGGATGAGGCTCAATACGACCGTCGACATGCGGCGCTATGCGGTTCGCCGCTTCTTCCGCATTTATCCGGTGTATGGCCTGGCGATCCTGGCGGGGGTGGTGGGGCTGGCGATCAGCATGGACCACGCGCCGGGCCTGGCTGCGGGGCTGTCCGGAACGTCCGGCATCACGGCCGCATGCGTCGCGGCGAAGGCGCTCGGGATACCGTCGCTTGTGACCATGCCCCACGGCTGTTCCTTTCAGGGAAACGCCCCGCTCAACACCGTGATGGCGGAGATGTGGCTGTATGCCGCCTACCCGGTTCTTCTCATCGGCGTCGGGGCACGCTGGGGCGAAAGGGGGATATGGCGGGTCGTCCTGGCCGTGTGGGTGGCCGGAATCGCGGCGATGACGCTCGACCGGTCCCTGACCCCCTGGTGGCACAACACGAGCTTTTGCGGCTTCCTGGCCTATTGGTGGATCGGCGCCAAGGCCGTGGACCCGGAGGACGGGGCGCCCATCCGGCGGGCATGGCGGTGGCTGCTGGCCGGGTGGGTGCTGCTCAGCGTTCCGCTCGTCCTGCATTGGGCGGATTGGCCGGCGGTCGTCGAACTCCGCAAGATGGTCTTCGCCATCCTGGTCGCCATGCTGATTTCCAGGATCGACCGTTCCCGGATTCCGCTCGGCTGGCTGTCGGTGCTGGGGGCCGCCGGATACAGCATCTACGCTTTCCATGCGCCGGTCGTTTACACGTTGTTGATTTACGGGGTTCCTCTGTGGGCAACCGTTCTTGCGGCCGTGTGCCTTGGGCTGGCCGGCTATCGATGGGTGGAGCGTCCCTGCATGCGCGTAGGCGTTGTCGGGTACAGTCCCCGGTAGGCGGAACGATGGGGAAGGGCGTGACCCCGCCCGGGGCAGCTTCGCAAAAGGCGCAACCACTTCGGCCTTATTGACAGGGTTCCGCGGTTCTTCTTAGCTCACAGGTTGCTTCGTCGGCGAAAGCCGGCCGGCGGCATCCGGACGACACGGAAAAGGAGCGTGCATCATGTCAGCCCGTAAGGCGTCACCAAGGGCTTCCTCCGTTTCCGAGACGGCCGGCGGCCGGTCGCGATGACGAGCGCTGCGCGGAACAGCCGCATCCATCCCGTCATCCTGTCCGGCGGCTCCGGAGTCCGGCTCTGGCCGATGTCGCGGGAACAGTATCCCAAGCAGTTCCTGCCTCTGTATTCCGAGCGCTCCATGCTGCAGGACACGGCGCAGCGGATCGCCGATCCGGGACGCTTCGCGCCGCCGCTGGTCGTCTGCAACCAGGAGCATCGCTTCGTCATCGCCGAGCAGATGCGGCAGATCGGGCTCGACGCACGGATCGTGCTGGAGCCGGTCGGCCGCAACACCGCCGCCGCCGCCGCGGTCGCGGCGCTGATCGTCGCCGAGCAGGACCCCGAGGGGCAGATCCTGTTGCTGCCGGCCGACCACGTCATTCAGGATCAGAAGGCCTTTCTGGAGGCCGTCGCGGTGGCCGCCGGAGCCGCATCCGCCGGCCGCCTCGCCACCTTTGGAATCGTGCCGACCGCCCCCGAGACCGGCTACGGCTACATCCGCCGCGGCGAGGCGATGGACGGGCAGGACGGGGCCTTCCGCGTCGCCGCCTTCGTCGAGAAGCCGCCGCGCGCGGAGGCCGAGCGCTATCTGGCCGAACAGTGCTTCTTCTGGAACAGCGGCATGTTCCTGCTGCCGGTGCGCCGCTATCTCGCCGAAATCGAACGGTGGGAACCGGCCGTCCTCGACGCTTGCCGCGAGGCGCTTGCCCAGGGGCATTCCGACCTCGGCTTCTTCCGGCTGGAGGAGACGGCGTTCGCCGCCGCCCCCTCCATCTCCATCGATTGCGCGGTGATGGAGCGCACCGACGCCGCCGTGGTGGTGCCGTGCAGCATCGGCTGGACCGACGTCGGCGCCTGGTCGGCGCTGTGGGACATCGGCGCCAAGAACGAGGCCGGGAACGTCTGCCAAGGCGACGCGATCGCCTGGGACAGCCGCAACTGCTACGCCCGCAGCGAGGACGGCGCGCTCGTCGCCCTGCTCGGCATGTCCGACACGGTGGTGGTCGCCACCGAAGATGCCGTCCTGGTCGCCGCGAAGGACCGGGCGCAGGACATCAAGCCGCTGGTCGAGCACCTGAAGGCGCAGGGCCGCGACCAGCCGCGGCAGCATCGCCGTGTCCACCGGCCCTGGGGTTATTATCACTCCTTGCACGCCGATGACCGGTTCCAGGTGAAGCGGCTGACGGTCGCCCCCGGTGCCCGCCTGTCGCTTCAGAAGCACTATCACCGCGCCGAGCACTGGGTCGTCGTGAACGGCACCGCGCTCGTCACCCGCGGCGAGGAGCAGATGCTGGTCTATGAGAACCAGTCCGTCTACATCCCCATGGGCACGGTGCACCGGCTGGAAAACCCGGGCAAGGTGCCGCTCCACCTGATCGAGGTGCAATCGGGTTCCTACCTCGGCGAGGACGACATCGTGCGGTTCGAGGACGGATACGGTCGTTCGTGACAAAGGGGCGCAACGGGGCAAGGATGGCCTTGCCCCTGTCCTGGTTCGATTGCCCTGGTTCGTTTTTTCGGCTTTGCACCGATTTCTTAACGCAAGCGCACCATACCGGTCTGGCGTCCTCCACGGGAACCAGATCGCATGCGACCGACACTGATCAGCCTGCCCGGCGATGCCGTCATCCTGGTTGTGAGTTCGCCGGGCTTCGACGCCGGGTATCCGCGCATCCTCAACAAGGGTCGGATACCCCAGCCCATCCTGCGGTCGATGGAAGGGGCGTGGAGCACGGGGCGTTTTTCGGAACGCCCGGTCCGCATTGCGCGGCTCAGCGACGTATGGGTCGCCAAGGAAGGGCTGGTCTTCGATCGCGACGGCAATCTTTACCGCGAGACCATCACCCAGCATTCCGAAGCGGAGATCGACCAGGCCCACGCGGCCGTGCTGGCGGCCATCGAGCGGGGCGGGCCGGACGCCGAGCCGGACGCGGGCGGGCCGGTTCTGCTGTGCAAGAAGCGCGGCATCGGCAATTACGGCCACTGGATGATGGAGATGCTGCCCAAGGCGCATCTCGTCCACAACCGCCTGCCGGAATTGAACGCCCGCTTTCTCGTCGCGCATGCGCCGGGCCACCTCAACGATTCCATGGCTTTCTCGCTGTCCATGCTGGGCATCGACCTCGCCCGCACCCTCGTCGCCGACGACACGCCCTGGCGCTTTGCGGACTTGGTGGTCGTGGACGGCTTGAGCGAGCACGGCGTCTACATGTCGCCGCTCGCCCTTGAAGCCGCCGACGCCGTGGCCAGGAACGTGGCGCCCGCCGGCAAGGACCGGCTGTTCGTCACACGCCAAGCCACGGGCTTCCGCCGCGTCGTGGACGAGGACGCGCTGATCGCCCACGCCCAGGCGCGCGGCTACACGATGGTCGAGCCGGGCTTGCTTCCGCTGCCTGAACAGGTCGCCTTGTTCAAGGGCGCCACGCGGATCGTCGGCACCATGGGTGCGGCGATGACCAACATCGTCTTCGCGCCGCCCGGTGCCAGCGTCGTCACCCTGACACCCGCCGGCATGCCCGATACGTTTTTCTGGTTCATCGCCACGCTGCGCGGCCTCGACTACACCGAGGTTCGGTGCGCGCAGGACGGCCCGGTCCGGGGCATCATGCCGTGGGACACCGATCTGATCCTGGACCCGAAGGACCGGGACAGCATCCTGGCCAATTGATATCCTTTCCGACCGGGTGCGGGGCATGGCCGGATGCGGCAATCGAGGCATGAGACGATGACCACGCACGGGACGTTCGAGTTCCTCATCGACCGCATCGAGGTCGGCATCGAGTTGCGGATCGAGGGATGGGCCTTCCACGGACGGTACGGCCTCTGCGGCTTCGAGGTCGTGATCGACAATGGGGAACGGCCGGCCGCCATCCGGGTCCAGAGGGAAATCGAGCGTGGGGACGTCGGCCTTGCCCTCGGGAACCCGATGGCGGACCGGTCCGGCTTCGTGGTGGTCGCGACGCTGCCGTTGAGCACCTCGGCCATTGCCCTGCGGCTGACCGCCGGGGACGAGGAATGCGCCATTCCGCTGATGCTCCGCGAGGGGCTGTCGCTGCGCAGCTGGCGAACCGCCTGCGAGCGCGGCCCGATGGCGGTCGAGTACAGGTTTTTCACCGAGCGGGGCTTGCGCTACGCCGCGGCCCTGCCGGCGTCGCTGGTCCGGGCGCGGGACGCGCTCGGCCTGTTCGCCGATGCGCCGCGCGACGTGGCGCCGCTCGCCGCTCCCGTCTCCATCGTCGTGCCGGTCTATGGCGGCAAGCCGTTCCTGACGCCTCTGGTGCACGCGCTGATCGAGACGGTCGAGCCGCGGCACCGCATCGTCTTCGTCGATGACGGCAATCCCGACCGCAGCATCACGGCCTTCCTCGTGGCCCTCGGCACCGCGCTCGACAACGTGACGGTGGTGACCAAGGCGTCGAACGAGGGGTACCTGAAGGCCGTCGTCACCGGAGTGGAGGTGGCGACCCGGCTGAATCCCGACGGCCACGTCGTCCTGCTGAACACCGACGTCGAGGTGCCGGCCGGCTGGCTGGAGCGGTTGGTCGGGCCGATCGAGCGGACGCCGTCCATCGCCAGCACCACCCCGTTGACCAACGCCGGGACGATCTGCGGCTTTCCCGACATGCCGGAGGACAACGCCCCGTTCCTGGATGCGCCGGTCGGGGACATCGACGCGGTGTTCGCGGCCATGGCAGACCTTCCCGCGATCGAGGCGCCGACCGGCGTCGGCTTCTGCATGGCCCTGAACCGCCGGGCGCTGCGGGAGATCGGCTTTTTCGACGTGGAGGCCTTCGGGCGCGGCTACGGCGAGGAGGTGGACTGGTGCCGGCGGGCCATTCGGCATGGCTTCACCAACGCCGTGGTCCCCAATCTCTATGTCCATCACCGGCATGGCGGCAGTTTCTCCAGCGAGGAGAAGGCGGTGCAGATCCGGACGGCCGGCGAGATCATCCGGCGGCGCTATCCGGAGTTCGACGCCGAGGTGCAGGATTTCATCCGCGCCGATCCCTTGCGTCCCGTGCGCGCGGCCGCCGCCGTCCGAATTCATGGGCGGCTCGGCCGTCCCCGGACCGTGCTGCTGTTCGACCATGCGGGCGGCGGCGGGGCCGCCACCTTCCGGGCCAAGGAGATCGCCCGCCTGCACGGGGCGGGGCGCGCGGTCCTGCTGGTGCGGCCGAGCGTACGGGTGGCGCTCGGCATGCCGGACGGCGCCTTGGACGTCGAACTGCTGCATCGGGACGCAACGTTCCGCTTCCCGGCGAACGACCTTGCCGATCTTGCCGCGCTTGCCGCCGTGCTGCCGCTGTCCGAGATCGTGGTCAATTCGCTGGTCGGTTACGAGACCGTGGCGGTCATGGACTTTATCCGGGCGGTCCGGACGGAAAGGGGCGTGCCGCTGCGCCTGCTGCACCATGACTACTTCCCCATCTGCCCGTCGCTGAACCTGATCGACGCGGAGGACCGTTTCTGCGGCGTACCGGAAACCGGGCGCTGCCGGTCCTGCATCGCGGCGAATGGGCACGTTCGCCGGCCGGCGGACGGCGGTGCGGCCCGCGCGCTCGACATCGTGGAGCACCGGCGGGCGTGGCAGGCTTTTTTCGATCTCGCCGACCGCCACGTCTTCTTTTCGAAAAGCGCGCTTGCCACCATGCGGCGGGCCTTCGTCGTGCGCGATGACCGCGTGCGGATCATTCCGCATGTGGCGGACCATGTGACCGTCTTTCCCATGCCGCCGGCCGCGCCCGGCCCGACCGCGCGGGTCGCGATCATCGGCGGGATCAACGTTGCCAAGGGTTCGAACATCGTCGGCGCGATGGTGCGTCTGGCCGAGGCGCATCGATTGCCGGTGCGCTTCGAACTGTTCGGCAACATCGACCGTCAGTTCCGCTCGGACCATTTCCACGACAACGGCCCCTATGAGCCGGAGGAGCTTCCCAGGCTTCTCGCTGCCCGCGGCTGCCATGCGATCTTCCTGCCGTCGATCTGGCCGGAAACCCATTGCTACATTCTGGACGAGGTGGTCGGTCTCGGGATGCCGGTCGGCGTCTTCGACATCGGCGCGCCGGCGGAACGGTTGCGCCACTGGCCGAACGGCTTCATCGTCGCCCCGATCACGCCGGAGGCGGCGCTGTCCGCCCTGCTGCGGGTGGTCGGCGGCCGAGGGCCGGAGCACCGCATCCCTTACGACGACCGCTCCTGAGAGCGCCCCTTCAGCGAACAGACACAGCGGCCGGCCAGCCATGACCACACCATCCTCGACGGCGATTTCCGAAGCCCCGGAGCATGCGTTGCGGCGGCATGGCCGCGTCTGTTGGCCCGGCTACTTCGACGCGCGCGTCTGGTTCTCGTTCCTTCTGCGCGGCGACGTCCGGGGCGACGGGGACGTCGGCAGCGAGGAAACGCGCAAGCGCTTCCTGATGTGGTGGTTGTGTTTCGGCCGGAAGGAGCATCCGTTCCGCCCCGCGACGCCGGAGCAGAGGCGGGTTGCCTGGGAGGCGGTGCCGTTCCGGGACGGGCAGAGCGTGCCGCGGATCCTTCGCCATGTGCTGCACGCCCGCCAGGACGTGTCGGATGCGGTCCGCATCGATCGGCCGGACGGACCGAAACGAGGTTTGGCCTGGCTTCTCCTGCATGGGCTGGAGGAACTCGGCATCGGCGACCTCGTGGACGAGGAGGTCCGTGCCTGGCTCAACGCGCCGGCCATCCCGGGTGACCGCGATGTCCTGCCGATGACCAACCTGATGGCGCTGTTGTGGGCCTTCCGCGACGATTTCCCGGCGCGTTTCGACACCGCCACCGGGGAAGGGCGCCGGAGGCTCGTCGCCTGGACCTACAGCGCCGGTCTCCTGGACTACGACCTGGGCTGCCTGCTGTCCGCCGATGTCCGGAACGCCCTCGCGTCCCCGCCGCCCGGTTGCGGCATCGGAACGCCGCCCCAGCAGGCTTTCCTGTGTTGGATGTCCGGCTTTCCGGGCGTTCCGGCCGAGCCGCCGGCGACCCCGGCGGCGATGGAGCGGCTGGGCGCCTGGTATCGTGCCGTGCGGGACTCCGTCTTCGCTCCGCGGCTGACGCCATGCTCCGCCGATCCGGCCGAAGCGCCCCCGATCCGCCCGCCAGTTCCGCCGCCGTTCCTGCCGCCGGTCAAGGGCGGGTGCACGCTCGTCGGGTACGCCTACGGGGAGCTGGGGGTGGGCGAGGACGTGCGGATGATGGCGCGGGCGCTCTCGGACAATGACGTCCCCTTCAGCATCACCGACTTTTCCTGCGGGACGGTGGCGCGCAAGAACGACGTCTCGGCTGCGGCGCATGTGGCCGAAGGCTTTCCGCACGCGGCGACGGTCTTCTGCCTCACCGGCTTCGACACGGCCCGCTTCCTCGTGGAGCGCGATTTCCGGACGACGGAGGGGCGCCGCGCGATCGGCTACTGGCCCTGGGAGCTGCCGCGGTGGCCGGAACCCTGGTGGTCCGCCGTCGGCCTGATGGACGAGCTCTGGGTGTCGTCCCGCTTCACCCAAGAAGCTTTTGCGCACCGGTCGCCGGTCCCGGTCATCCACATGCCGATGGCGGTGGAACTGCCGGCCGTCGCCCCGGTGACGCGCCGCCAGTTCGGCTTGCCCGAGAGCGCCTTTCTCTTTCTCTACGTGTTCGATGCGAACTCCTATCTGGAGCGCAAAAATCCACTGGCGGCGGCGCTCGCCTTCCGGCACGCCTTTCCGCGTGGGGACGAGCCGGCCGGCTTGGTCTTCAAAACCATGAACCCGCCGGAGGGCAACCCGGCTTGGCAGGCGTTCCTGGAGGTTTGCGCGGAGGACCGGCGCATCCGGATCATCGCGGAGACGATGGACCGGCCTTACGTGCTGGGGTTGATGCAGGCGTGCGACGCCTACCTGTCGCTTCATCGTTCCGAGGGGTTCGGACGAACGATTGCGGAGGCGATGCTGCTCGGCAAGCCGGTCATCGCCACCGGGTGGTCGGGAAGCAACGAGGTCGTCCGCCCCGACACGGCGATTGCCGTGAAGGCATCGCCGCGGCCCATCGCGGCGGGCGAATATCCCTGGGGCGAAGGCACCTACTGGGCCGATCCGGACCTCGGCCACGCTGCCTGGGGCCTGCGCGGCCTGTTCGGCGATGCCGCCCTGAGGGCTCGGCTGGGCGCGGCCGGGCAGGCCCATGTCCGGCGCCATCACAACGCCGGCACCGTCGGCCGGCGCTACCGGGAGCGGCTCATGGCGCTCGGCCTGCTCTGATACGGCCGACGCCTTCGCACGCGCTTCACTGGCGGGTTTGCCGGGCCGTGACGGAGGAGATCGGATAGAACATCCGCACCTCGATCTGCGCGACGGCGATCCCGATCTGCCGGTCTTCCCCGGAGCCGGGATCGATCGAACTGGGGCGCACGGTGAGCGGCAGCACGATGCGCAGCCGGTGATGGCCGGCCGTGTCGCCGGCGAAGCGCCGCGGCGGCCTGACCGCCAGGATTCGCCATTGCCCGTCCACGAGGACGCTGACCGGGCAATCGACACCATCGAGCCTGACGCGGATGCCGTCCAGGATTCCCATCTCGACCACCGACGCCAGCTTGACGCGGATTTCCGCGTCCTGCTCCAGGAAGATCGGCAGGACCACTTCGCTCTCCGGTTCCGGGCCGCTCCACACGATCCCCAGAAGGCCGAGATCCACGTGCCGGACCAGTTCCGGCGGGTGCCATCCGGATGCGAAGATGGCCTGCGCGGGGCCGGCCTGCGCGCGAACGTCGAAGCTGTGGCTCAGTTCGAAGCCATAAAGGGTGGCCGGCGATGATCCGACCGTGCGGGCGGCGACCGTCCAGCCGCGGATGGCGGGGCTGAGGGCCGGCGGAATCAACACCGCCTCGGCGTCCCCCTCGACAGTGTGCATCACGGCGCCGGTGTGGTCGTGCAACGTGGCTTGCAGTGCGACGCTGCCGGTCTGCGCCGCTTCCTTGACGACCGGCCGAACACGCACATGAGAGCCGCAGACACTGCGGAGGCGCAAGGCGGCGGTGCCGCCCGGCCCCAGCCGCACGGCGTCACCGGCGTCCTCCGCCGGTCCGTTTACGATCCACGGGCCGTCGCTGTCCGGCAGGCCCAGAACCTGCTCCAGCTCCGCGGGAGAGAGTCCGACGCCGATCACCTCCCGCAGCCAGGCGCCGCCATCGCGCCGCGCCGCCAGAATGGGGGCGGTCTGCTCGACCAGGAAGCGCCGGATGACGGCCCGGCAGCCATTCGGATCGGCCCGCAGGGCCGCGGTTCCGAGGCGCCAATCCTCCGCGGCGAAGGGTTCGCTGGCGCACCAGGCGCGCATCAGGCGGTTGAGCGCCCGCAACTCCGGCGTCCATTCGGTCGGGGCCTGGGGGGCGGCTGGCGGCCGGGGCGGCTGTGGAGCAGGGGTTTGGTCACCCAGGACCGTCCGCAGGACCGCGGCCATGCGGTTGTCGTAAAGCCCGTCGTTGCCGTTGATCTGGCTGATGCGCAACGCGGCGCGACCGGCCGCAAGCCGCGCTTGGGGCGATCGCATCAGGTCGAGGATGCGGGCGCCGTACCCAACGGCGTCGTCGAAGACCGGGAAGTCGGTCTGGTCGAAGCGCAGCCCGCGCATCGCGGCGCTGGTCGCCACCACCGGCTTGCCGTGCGCAAGCGCTTCGAGCGTCTTGATCGGGCTGCCGGCGCCGTCGCGCATGGGCAGCAGGACGATCCGGGCAGCGGCGTAGAGCGGCGCCAGGTCATCGACGCGCCCGATCCGGAAGACGCCCGGCAGATCGATGTCCTGGATCGCGTCGCATATGCTGCCGGCGATGAAGAGGCTGATGCCCTGCGGCATCAGGTTGTTCTGGTAAATGGCCTCGATGAACCAGCGCAGCGCATCGACGTTCGGCCGGTGTGCGGAACTGACGTAGAGCAGGTCAAGGCTGCCGAGCGCGCGCAGGCGCTGGACCTCGGGCGATGACGCTGCGGCGGCTGTCTGTTCGGGAGCGAGGTCGCCGCGCGACGGGCGGCAGGAGGCGACCAGTTCCGCAAGATCCGTCACCCCCGCCATATCCAGCACCGAAGCCGGGGGTTCCGTCGGAGGCTGCGGGATGTGGGTGATTCCCGGCGACGTCAGCCGCTGGGACAGCCAATCCCCCTCGATGGCGTTGATGGCGATGACATGGTCGCAGCTTTCCAGAAGGGCGGTTTCCGCCTCCAGGTCCCGCGCGTCCACCTCGCGGTCGTTGTAGATCGCGTACTGGAAGGATTGGATGTCGTGGCTTTCGCAGACCACGGGGACGCTATCGGACAGCAGCAGCCGGATCAGCGGCAGGTTCTGCACATAGTTCAGCAGGACGACGTCGATCCGCTCGCGGCGCAGAAAGGCATGGAGGTCGGCCGGAAGCGACAGGGCCGTGCGGTAGCGGACGTCGTCGGTGAAGGACTGGCCGCGGTCGGCGGCCACGGTGGCTTCCGCCCGCCACCCGATCCGGCCGGACAGCGGGACATGGCCGGCGGTCCAGACGCTGGCCATGTCAAACCCACGGAGTTCCTCCCGCAGGTCGCTCATCCAGCGGCGGAACTCCTCCGCTCCCAGGCCGGCCGTCAGGTTGAGGAAAAGCCCATGGACCCGGTACCCGTGCCGCAGCAGGTGCCGCAACTGGTTGCGGGCCACCATGGAAGAGCCGTTGCGCAGCGTCATGGCGGTGCCGTCCATGACGAACAGGACCGAGGGGCCGGCCGGCGCGGTCTGGACGGGATCGGCGAGCAGCATGTCGAGGAAGTTTTCCAGCGAATGATGCCGGCGGTGGATGGGCGCGTAGGCGCGTGCCCCCTCCGCCAGTTCCTCGAAGCGCTCCAGAGCCGCCTTGACGCCCGCGACCAGCCCGGCCGGGTAGAGGAACACGCAACCGCGGCTGGGTTCCACCTGATTGGCGAGCCATGTCCCCTTGGAGACCACCGCGACCTTGCCGCTGGCGAGCGCCTCGTTCAGCACTCCCGAGCTTCGCCCGGCATAAGCCTTGGGGTCATAGGGCAGGACCACGATGTCGCTGTTCGCCATGACGTCGTAATAGCGTTCCGCCGACATCGGCTCGTCGATGATTTCGACGCCGAACGGGTACTGCCGCAGCTTGTTGCGCGCCTGCAAAATCCCGGGTTCGCCACCGGGTATGTTGAGGTTGGATTGCGCGACGACGCGGACTAGGCCGGGCTTGATCCAGTCCTCCCACAGCTGGCCGACGAGATCGGGCAGCAGGTGATAGCCCTTCTCCAGCCGGGCATCACCCAAGTAGAGCAGGGTCAGCGGCGCGCCGGGAGCACGCGGCCGCTCGCGCTCGGCGACCAGCGCGTGCCGGAAGGGGATCGGCAGAACCTTGAACGGCGCCCCGGTCAGGTTCCGATGCATGACCGACAATTCGACGGTGTCGGTGTACAGGCGGCACTTCGCGCAGGTCAGGGCCGACTGGCGGATGCGGGACCAGGTTTCCGACACCGCGCGCAACCCCTCGGTCCCGTACTCGAGCGGGTCGCGCCGCGACACGAGGTGGACGGTCGGGAGGGTGGCGGCTTCGTTCGCCAGCAGACCATCGAAGAAACGCAGCAGCTCGATGAATTCGACCGTGGAAACGGTGTGGACCAGCAGGTGGTCGTCCGGCCCGATTTCCAGCGTCTCGATAAGCTGAAGAAACTCGTCCAGGAAGTTCCCGGCACGCGTCCAGTCACCGCTGGCCTGACTCCAGCTGTGACGGAACCAGGGCAGGATGCGGATCCCCGCCGCGTTCTGGGCCACGGCAACTCGCCGGTTCGCCGCGATGACCACCGACAAGCCACGCGCCGCCGCAGCCTGCGCGATGGACATGTTGTATTCGTAGTGGTGCCCTTCGTAGCCGATGAAGGATTGGTCGACCAGAACGAGCGTGGGCATGGGGACTCTCCGGCGCGGGGAAAGAGAACGGAGGACCGGCGTCTTGCGACCACCTCGGAGGTGGGAAACCGTGCCGTTGGAACAGGATGCCCGGCGGTCCGTCTGCGGGCGGCGGCTGGGTGCCGCCCGCAGATACCTGCGTCATACGGTCGGCGGATGACCACGTCCAGTGCCCGCCGACCGTCAAACCCGTCCGATCAATGCGTCAGCGACGCCTTCAGGCCCCGTCCGTATCATACGGCCGGCGCATGAAGAGTTCCATGATCGGCCGGCCGTATGCCCCTCTCGCACATTGCTGTGCAATGTGCTGTCGGGTTTGTACCGAAGGCGTTTGATGGAACTCATCAAACGCCTTCGGTA
>JAEZPL010000180.1 GCA_023413605.1 Pseudomonadota bacterium | reverse complement strand
GCCCGTTCCCGCGTGGCGGCGACGAACAGTCGGTCGGCGGCCGGGTCCGGCAACAACCCATTGGCGAAGCCGATTCCCGCCGCCAGCACCCGCGCCGTGTCGCCCTCCACCAGACCGACAAAGCCGCGGTGAAGGTTCAGGACATTCTCGACCGCTACCCCGGCCCAGCCGCAGGCGCCGTGGTCGCCGGTGAACAGGAAGCGGTCGCCGTCCAGGAAGGCCACGTCGTTGGCGCGGCACAGCAGGGGGCTGTCCACGGTGCCGCGATGGCGCAACCTGTCGCCGTCCAGGGCGAAGCGTTCCACCACCGTGCGGCCGTCCGTCCGCCGGTTGATCGCGAGAAGGGACCGGCTGCCGTCGGGCTCCGCCCGCAGGTCGATGCCGTGCGGCCGGAAACCGCCATCGGGGTGGAAGCCGGAAGACAACTCCACGGCGTCGACCGTGGTGCCGGCCCGCAATCCGGCGAGGGGCAGCAGGTACAGCCCGCCGCCGGCCCGGTCCGGCGTGGTGCTGTCCGGCGCTGCGCTGCGGTCGTAGGCGGACAGCACCGCCTGCCCGCGCGGGGCGTCCACGATCAGATCCTCGATCCCGATCACGGGTCGCCCCTGGGACGTGACGGCGACGGTCCGGCAGTCGGCCAGCGCGACGCCCGCGCCGGTCCCAGGAAAGGCAAGCGCCAGACTGAGCGCCAGACACGCTGCGCGCAGCGGTGAACGGCGGCGGGCCGTGTGCGAATCCCTACGGGGCGCGTACCGGAACGGCCTCATCCACCCTCGCCGATCATGCGGGCCATGGCGTACATGCAGGATACATGAAGGTTACGGTTACGAACACCACGGGCGGTAACGGCGCGTGCTAGGCCGTCAGATCAGCCTGGACCAGTGCGGGCTCCTTTCTGGGCAGCCTGCCGGGACCGCGTGCGGACCAGCCGGCCCAACGAAAATGGACCCCAACAAGAACCAATCCAAAGGAGCAAGCGATGGACCATCGATCGAGGTGCGTTCGGATGGCCGGGATGCTGGTGGCCGGAACGCTTGTCATCGCCTCCGGTCTCGCCATCGCGGGGCTGGCCACTCTGGCGCCGACCGCCGCGTTTGCCCAGACGTCCGTTGCTCAGGCGACTGGGGCTCCTTCGCCCTCCGCAACGGGGGCGGGGCCTTCGGAAAACACGTTCCGGGTCACGACGACCGGCGAACTCGCGCGGCTGTGCGAGGCGACTCCGAACGAGATCAACGGTGTCGCGGCGCTGCACTTCTGCCACGGCTTCGCGGTCGGGGCCTACCAGTATTACCAGATCGTGTCCGCCGCGGAGGGCAAATGGCCCCTGGTCTGCGCACCCAATCCGCCGCCGTCGCGCAACGATGTGGTCGCTGATTTCGTCGCCTGGGCCAAGCAGAATCCCCAGCAGATGAATCTGCCGCCGGTCGAGGGGCTGTTCCGCTACTTGGCCCAGAAATTCCCTTGCCGCAAATGACGCGTGCCGCTCGGTTCGGCGTCAGGCAAGGGCACCAAGCATGGGGATGACAGGATGAAATACGGACAACTGGTCAAAGTCGCGGTCGTGACGCTCGGCCTCGCCGCCTGCAGCGATCTGACGGCGCAGCAGCAGCGGGCGCTGACCGGCACGACCGGTGGGGCCGCGGGCGGTGCGCTGATCGGCGCCCTTGCCGGCAATGCCGGTCTGGGGGCGGCCATCGGCGCCGGGGCGGGTCTGGCGAGCGGCCTGATCTACGACTACCACAAACAGAGCGAGGCCTCCGCCTACCAGCGCGGATACGAGCAGGGATTGCAGAGCCGCCGAGGATCCTGACGTTCCTTGCGTTCTTTCTCGGCGTTCTTCCTCCGATGTCCGACCGTTCAACCCAGGGGAGGCCACCATGCGGCGTTCCTTATCCGCCATCCTTCCGCTCGCCCTCCCCACAGTCCTGTTGCTCGCCGCCTGCGCGGACACGTCGAGTTCGGGTACGAGCGTTGCCGGTGCGGACGACATCGCCTATTCCGACCGGCCGCAGGTCTCGCTGGTCGAGAATGTGCGGCTGAACGCCAAGGTGACGGGCATCGACAAGGCCACGCGCGCCGTCATGCTGCGCTACCCCAACGGCGAGGAGGAAGCCGTCACCGCCGGGCCGGAGGTTCGGAACTTCGACCAGATCAAGGTCGGCGACACGGTGCTGGCTGAATACAGCGAGTTGACCAACATCTTCGCCCGCCCGGCGATGTCCGGGAACAGCGCCACGCCCACCGCGACGCAGCGCATCGCGTCCGACCGGGCCAGGGTGGGGGAGATGCCGCGCGCGTCCTCCGTCCAGACCACGGAAATCGTTGCGGTCGTGGAGCAGATCGATCCGATCACGCGGAACGTCACCTTGCGCGGCCCGCAGGGGCGTACGCGCACCGTCCAGGTTTCTCCGGACGTCCAGGGGCTGGAGAAGGTCAAGTCCGGCGACGAGGTCGTCGTGCGGCGCACCGAGGCGATCGGCCTCGCGGTGGTGCGATAGCGCTGTTTCAGGTGCGATAGCGCTGTTTCAGGCCTGCCGGTGGTTCTGTTTGTCCGGGGAGGTGGGCAGGACCGTGCCGCGTACGGACACGGAATCCCGGCCGGCCAGCCACGCCACGGCGTCCGCCAGCGTTTCGTCGAAGGGGCGGAGACGGTAGCCCAGTTCGCGCACGGCCTTGCCGCAGTCCATGGCGCGGGCCGCCAGCGCCAGCCGGACGCCGGTCAGGGAGGCCCGTGGCGGACGGTGGGTGAGGTGGTCGCTGATCCACTCGTCCACATGTGCGGCGGCCAGCGCCACGCCGCCCGGAATCGACCGGCGCCAGCGCGGCGGGCGCCCGGCCAGCGCGTCGACGCGGGCGGCAAGGTCGTGCAGCGGGATGTCCGTGCCGCTCAGGATGTAGCGCTCGCCGACGCGGCCATGGTCGGCGGCCAGCACCATGCCCCGCGCCACGTCGCGCACGTCGGCCAGATTGAGCAGGCAGTCCAGGATGAAACGCGGTCCGCCGTCCAGGAACAGGCGCACCATCGCCGTGGGCGGCGTCGGCCGGCGGTCGCCGGGGCCGAGCGGGGCGGTGGGGTTCACCACCACCACCGGCAGCCCCTCCGCCGCGGCGGCCAGGGCGTCCTTTTCCGCGCGGTATTTCGCCCGGCAGTAGGGCCCCATCATGCCGCCGATCCCCGGATCGGTGCGCTCGGTCACCGGCGAGGGGCCGGTCTTGCCGACCAGCGTCGCCCCGGTGGAGCAATGGATGAAGCGTCGTACACCCGCCCTCGCCGCGGCTTGCAGCACCGCGCGGGTGCCGCCCTGGTTGACCCGCGCGAAGGCGGCGCGGTCCGGCTGCCACAGGTCCGCGATGGCGGCGAGGTGGAACACCCGGTCCACACCCTGGAACGCCCGCTCGACCGCGTGCGGGTCCAGCACGGAGCCGCGGACGACCTCCACGCCGGGCACCGGCAGCGACGGCGCATCCAGGTCGAGGATGCGCACCCGTTCGCCGCGTCCGGCCAACGCCGCGACCAGATGGCCGCCGATGAACCCGCTGCCGCCGGTGACGAGCGTAACCGCCATGCCGTCCTGCACCTTTGCTTTGCCGGTCTGGGAAGGAATGCACATGAAGCGCCCCCCGACACAACCGATGAAACACCGGATTCCATCGATTCACGAGGGTGCCGGAAGCGTTGCCCAGGGTGACTCCCGGCGGCGCCCCCGTGGAGG
>JAEZPL010000126.1 GCA_023413605.1 Pseudomonadota bacterium | reverse complement strand
TACCGAAGGCGTTTGATGGCTTCCATCAAACGCCTTCGGTTCAAACCCGGCAGCACGTTGCGTAGCAACGTGCGAAAGGGGCATACGGCCGGCCGAACATGAAGCGTTCATGCGCCGGCCGTATGAGCCCTTCCGCACCCGCGGACAAAAAGCCAAGCCCGAGCGCAACGCTCCGTTAATGTTTGCATGGCCATCATTCCTCCCTAAATGACGATAAAGACCGGCATCTCAACGTCCGGTCGAGCAAAGGGCTCAAGAAAGCCCGATCTGGGGAGAAGCGCATGAAGGCACTCGGCAATCTGCGGATCGGCCAGCGGTTGACCATCGGCTTCGCGGCGGTGATCGCCGTGCTGGTGGTGACCGTCGGAAACGGGCTGGTCATGACCGAAAACGGCAAGTCGATCAGCCGCCTGGTGGCGGATGTGCGCATGCCCACGGCGCTGGCTGGGCAGGGCATCGTGTCGGCCGTCACCGCCACCAACGCCGCCATGCAGGGCTATCTGCTGACCAACCGTGAGGACCTGAAACAGGAACGCAACCAGTCCTGGGCGCGGATCGACGCCCTGGCGAAGGAATTGGACGCGCTGTCCGCCCGCTGGACCGACACGGACGTCATCAAGAGCTGGCAGTCGGTCAAGCCGGTGCTGGCGGAACTGCGGCGCGACCAGGACATGGCCGAAGCGCTGGGCACCATCGGCGACCAGATGGGGGCTCTGAACTCCCTGAACGACGACGCGATCCCGCGCGCCAATCAGGTGATGAGCCTGCTGGTGGGCGACACGCGCGCCGGCGTGGTGGGCAGCACCGGCATGATCCCGCGCCAGCGCGCCCTGCTTCAGGCCGACACCGACGGGATGATCCAGGCCGCCGACCGGCTGGTCGTGGTGCAGGCGGTTCTGCTGGCGCTGGGGCTGCTGATCGCCGTGGCGTCGGTGCTGCTGACCTCGCGCTCCATCGTCCGGCCGCTGGCTTCCATGACGGAGGCGATGCGCCGGCTGGCCGAAGGGGACGACAGCACCCGCGTGCCGGCCACCGGCCGCGGCGACGAGCTTGGGCTGATGGCCAAGGCCGTGCTGGTCTTCAAGGACAACATGATCGCCGCCCGCAAGGCCGCGGAGCGTGAACAGGCGGAGCAGGAAACCCGCAGCCGCCGCGCCCGCGCCATCGAGGAACTGACCGGCCGCTTCGACCGCGAGGCCAGCGCGGCTCTGGGCTCCGTCTCCTCCGCCGCGATGCAGATGAAGGCGACGGCGAGCGAGCTTGCCGCCACGGCGGAACAGACCTCGCGCCAGTCGGTCACCGTCGCCACGGCGTCGGAACAGGCCAGCGCCAACGTGCAGACCGTCGCCACCGCGACCGAGGAACTGGCCGCGTCGGTGCAGGAGATCGGGCGGCAGGTCGCCAGCAGCACGGCCATCACGGGCGAGGCGGTGGAGAAGGCCGAACGCGCCGACCACGCCATGCGCAGCCTCGCCAACGCCTCGGGCGAGATCGTGGCGGTCATCGACCTGATCACCCAGGTGGCCTCGCAGACGCGGCTGCTGGCGCTGAACGCCACCATCGAGGCGGCGCGGGCCGGCGACATGGGCAAGGGCTTCGCCGTGGTGGCGGCGGAGGTGAAGGCGCTGGCCGACCAGACGACCCGCGCCACCGACGAGATCGCCGCGAAGATCGCCGCCGTCCGCGCGGAGACCGACGGGGCGGTGGCCTGCATCGGCGACGTCATGGGCACCATCGGCCGCATCGACGAAGTGGCCGGGGCCATCGCCGCTGCGGTGGAGCAGCAGCAGGCCGCCACGCGGGAAATCGCCCGCAACGTGCAGCAGGCGGCGACCGGCACGCATCAGGTGTCGTCCAACATCGCCGACGTGAACCGCGCCGCCAGCGACACCGGCTCCGCCGCCCGCGACGTGCTGGGTGCCGCCGGCACGCTGTCGGATCAGGCCAACGAGCTGCGCAGCAAGGTGGAGGTGTTCCTGTCGGCCGTCCGCGCGGCGTAAGGGATTTTCACCACCAAGGCACCAGACGCCAAAAACCTCGGTGCCTTGGTGGTGAAGCTTTGCCGCCTTACCCGATCACGCGCCAGCTGCCGTCCGGCTGGCGGCAGGCGGTGCCGAAGCCCTGCTGAAGCTGGCCGCCGACGGAAATGGTGGTCTGGAACTCGCGGCACAGCTCGCCGTACGGGCCGGTGCCCTCTCGGGTCGGGGTGTAGGTGCCCCAGTTGCCGGACTGCGGGTTGTTCCAGCGGACCGTGCTGCCGGTCGGGGCCGCGTAGGCTTGGCTGACCGCCTGCTGGGCGTAGGCCTGGTCGGCGCGGTCCAGAGACTGGCCGGCGGCGTTGCCGATGGCCGCGCCCAGCAGCGTGCCGACGCCCACCGCGACCAGCTTGCCCGTTCCGCCGCCGAAGCGCGAGCCGGCAAGCCCGCCGACCACGCCGCCGAGCAGCGTGCCGGCCGTCGCCTTGTTGCCGCCGCCGAACGCCCCGTC
Organism: Pseudomonadota bacterium; assembly: GCA_023413605.1. Classification (GTDB taxonomy): domain Bacteria; phylum Pseudomonadota; class Alphaproteobacteria; order Azospirillales; family Azospirillaceae; genus Azospirillum. The sequence goes on along the minus strand of JAEZPL010000126.1, from coordinate 3,536 downwards.
ACCGCCGTACCCGCCCCCGTAATTGGGGTTCGCGCAGCCGGCCAGAAGGCCGACGGACAATACAACCGCAACGAAGGGTTTCGCTTTCATAGCTGCTCACTCCGACAAGACGTGCTCCGTCTATATGTGTGACGGTTACGCCCGCGCTCAAGTTTGATCTCGCCCTGACGAACATGGCTGCTCCGCAAACTATTCCATCCGCGTGGCAACCCGGCCCCGTTACCCCTATGATGAAGGAAACGGCCGTTCCAGCAACGGCCCAAAAGAATGCGTTGGGAGGATTGCATGCTGCCGAAAGCGGACAGCTACGAGGCCTTGCGCGACCGCTTCGCGTGGGCGGTGCCGGAGCGTTACAACATCGGCGTGGACGTCTGCGACAAGTGGGCGGAGCGCGACCCGGACCGCCTTGCCCTGATCCACAAGCGCCGCGACGGGGCGGTGGAGAATTACAGCTTCGCGGACCTGCGCCGCCTGTCCAACCGCCTTGCCAACGCGCTGGCCGCGCACGGCGTGGCGCGCGGGGACCGGGTTGGCATCCTGCTGCCGCAGGCGCCGGAAACGGCGGTCAGCCACATCGCCGTCTACAAGATGGGCGGCATCGCCGTGCCGCTGTTCTCCCTGTTCGGGGTGGAGGCGCTGGAATACCGGATCGGCAACTGCGGGGCGAAGGTCGTCGTCACCGACGCGACCGGGGCCGCGAAGATCGCCCAGATCCGCGACAGGCTGCCGGACCTGAAGCTGGTTCTGCGTATCGACGGCGCTGAGGAGAGTGAACTCGGCCCGGATGAACTGGACTGGCACGCGCTGGTCGATGCGGCGCCGGAGGACTTCACGCCCGTCGACACGGCGGCGGATGACCCGGCGGTGATCATCTACACCTCCGGCACCACGGGCCAGCCGAAGGGCGCCCTGCACGCGCACCGCGTGCTGCTGGGCCACCTGCCGGGGGTGGAGATCTCCCACGACCTGTTCCCGCAGCCCGGCGACCGCATCTGGACGCCGGCCGACTGGGCCTGGATCGGCGGGCTGCTCGACGTGCTGCTGCCGGCCCTGCACCATGGGGTGACGGTCGTCTCCCACCGGTTCGAGAAGTTCGACGCCGAGGAGGCCTTCCGCCTGATCGCCGACTTCCAGGTGCGCAACGCCTTCCTGCCGCCGACCGCGCTGAAGATGATGCGCGCGGTCAAGGACCCGCAGACGCGCTGGAGCTGCGCCATGCGCTCGGTCGCCAGCGGCGGCGAGACGCTGGGGGCGGAACTGCTGGACTGGGGCCGCCAGACGTTCGGCGTGACGATCAACGAGTTCTACGGCCAGACCGAGTGCAACATGATCGTGTCGTCCTGCGCCGCGGTCATGCCGCCCAAGCCCGGCATCATGGGCCGTCCGGTGCCCGGCCACGACGTGGCGGTGATCGACGAGGCCGGCAACCGCCTCGCCCCCGGACAGCTTGGCCTGATCGCCGTACACCGGCCCGACCCGGTGATGTTCCTGCAATACTGGAACAACCCGCAGGCGACGGCGGCGAAGTTTGTCGGGGACTGGCTGGTCACCGGCGACCAGGGCGAACTGGACGCGGACGGCTACATCCGCTTCGTCGGGCGGGACGACGACGTGATCACGTCCGCCGGCTACCGCATCGGCCCCGGCGAGATCGAGGATTGCCTGATCGGCCATCCCGCCGTCCGCATGGCCGCCGTGGTCGGCGTGCCCGACCCGCTGCGCACCGAGATCGTGAAGGCCTTCATCGTCCTTCAGGACGGCGTGCGGCCGAGCGACGCGTTGGCCGCCGACATCCAGGCCCACGTGAAGACCCGCCTTGCCGCCCACGAATACCCGCGCGCCGTGGAGTTCGTGGACAGCCTGCCCATGACGACGACGGGGAAGATCATCCGGCGCGAACTGCGGGCGCGGGGGTAGGGCCCTTCACGTCTCCCTCTCCCCTCTGGGGAGGGGGAATCCGTGCGCAAATAAAAGAAGACGACATGCTGACGACCTCACTTCTCCTTTTGGCCGCCGCCTTTCTTGCCGGGGCCATGAACGCCGTCGCGGGTGGCGGCAGTTTCCTTACCCTGCCCGCCCTGATCTACGCGGGCGTGCCGCCGGTGGCGGCCAACGCGACGGGCACGGTGGCGCTGCTGCCGGGCTACGCCAGCGGCGTCTACGGATATCGCAACGACCTGGAGCCGGTTGGCGAGGTCGGGCTTGTCACGATGTCGATGGTCACCCTTGTGGGCGGCCTGCTGGGGGCGGGGCTGCTGCTGGTCACGCCGGACACGGTGTTCCGGCAGATCGTGCCGTGGCTGCTGCTGCTGGCGACGGCGCTGTTCGCCTTCGGCGGTCCGCTCGCCACGCGGCTGCGGTCGGTCGGGCTGCACGGGACCGGGGCGATGCTGGGGACGCTGTTCGTCGTGTCGATCTACGGCGGCTACTTCAACGGCGGGCTCGGCATCCTGCTGCTGGCGCAGCTCAGCCTGTTCGGGATGACCAACCTGAACGCCATGAACGGGCTGAAGAACCTGTTCTCCACCGTGCTGACGGCCATCGCTGTGGTCGCCTACGCGGTCGGCGGGGCGGTCGAGTGGCCCTACGCCGCGCTGATGACGGTTTCGGCGGTGGCCGGCGGCTATGCCGGGGCGCGGGTGGGGCGGAAGATCCCGGCGCGCATCCTGCGCGCGGGCATCATCACCGTCGGGCTGGTCATGAGCATCCTGTTCTTCCTGAAGTAAAAGCCGTTCGGTTCCGGCAGCGCCTGCGCTAAAGTGACGGCCCTTCTACCCTTCGCCCACAAACGGCTCCGATGCTGACAGTCTCCGACCTCGACCTTTATTACGGCGACGCGCAGGCGCTCGACGGCGTGTCCATCGCGGTGGCGGAGGGCACGACGACCGCCATCGTCGGTGCGAACGGAGCGGGCAAGACCTCGCTGATCCGCACCATCTCCGGCATCCTGAAGCCGGCGCGCGGCAGCATCACGTTCAAGGGCAAGGACATCGCCCGCCTGCCCAGCCACGTCGTCTGCGACCTGGGCATCGGGCAGGTGGCGGAAGGGCGGCAGATTTTCCCCACGCTCAGCATCCGGGAAAACCTGGAGATGGGCGCGGTCATCCCGCGCGCCCGCGCCGACGCGAAGCGCACCTTCGACCATGTGCTGGCCCTCTTCCCGCGCCTGAAGGAGCGGCTGGAGCAGGCGGCCGGCACGCTGTCGGGCGGCGAGCAGCAGATGCTGGCCATCGGCCGCTGCCTGATGGGCAAGCCCGAACTGATCATGTTCGACGAGCCCTCGCTGGGTCTGTCCCCCACCATGGTGCAGGAGCTGTTCCGCACCATCCGCAACCTTGCGGCGGACGGCATGACGATCATCCTGGTGGAGCAGAACGTCGCCGCCTCCCTGAAGCTCGCCCAGCAGGCCTATGTGCTGGAGAACGGACGCGTCGTGCTGTCCGGCACGGGCGAGGACCTGCTGGCGAACCCGGCGGTGAAGCAGGCGTATCTGGGCCTGTAAGGGGCTGCGGTCACCGTTCCAGCAGGTCGTGGTG
>JAEZPL010000124.1 GCA_023413605.1 Pseudomonadota bacterium | reverse complement strand
GGCCAAGCCGCTGTCCTGGCGCAACGCCTGGGACATTCCGGACCTGACCAAGAAGACCGAAGCCGCCGTGCAGGAGCGCGACACCGCCAAGCGCGCCGCCATGTACCAGGAGCTTCAGCGCGAGGTGCTGGACACGTCGCCCTACGTGATCATGTTCCAGCAGACCGAGGTGATCGCGGAGCGCAGCAACGTCAGCGGCCTCGTCTGGGGTCCGAGCTTCGACACGAACTACTATTGGAAGGTCAGCAAGAAGTAAGCGGACGTTTTGCATCCCTCTCCCGGCGTTTGTTCCCTCTCCCCCTGGGGAGAGGGTTGGGGTGAGGGGGATGCGCTTCTGCCGGACGTGAGGGAGGTGCTGAGCACCCCTCACCCTGCCCTCGCCCCAGGGGGAGAGGGGGATTTGCTGAACGGTGAAACTTGGCCGCAATTTTGAAACGTCCGGGGTTGCCGGGGCGGCGCCATGTGGTGCGGGCGACGGGTCTGCTCGTGTCCGTGGCGCTGACGTTCCTGGGACTCCTGCTCGTCACCTTCCTGATCGGGCGGGTGGTGCCCATCGATCCGGTGATCGCCGTGGTCGGCGACCGCGTGTCCGCCGACACCTACGCCCGCGTCCGGCAGGAACTGGGGCTGGATCTGCCGCTGTGGCAGCAGTTCCTGCGCTACGTCGGCGACGTGCTGCAGGGCGACTTCGGCACGTCGGTGCTGACCTCCCGCCCGGTGCTGGAGGACATTCTGCACGTCTTCCCGGCGACGCTGGAACTGGCGACCGCCGCCGTCATCATCGGCGTCGTGCTGGGCATCCCGGCCGGCGTGGTGGCGGCGGTGAACCGCGGGCGCTGGCCGGACCATCTGATCCGCGTCGTCGGGCTGATCGGCCACTCGATTCCGGTCTTCTGGCTGGGCCTGATGGCCCTGCTGATCTTCTACGCGCGTCTGGACATCGCCCCGGGGCCGGGGCGGGTGGACGTTTTCTATGAAGGTCTCGTCGATCCGGTCACCGGCGTCATCACCATCGACGCTCTGCTTGCCGGCGAGACGGAGGTGTTCTGGAACGCGCTGCACCACCTGATGCTGCCGGCCGGGATCCTCGGCCTGTTCAGCGTGGCCTACATCGCGCGCATGACGCGCAGCTTCATGCTGGACCAGCTGCGCCAGGAATACATCACCACCGCCCGCGTGAAGGGCATGTCGGAAACGCGGGTGATCTGGCGCCACGCGCTGGGCAACATCGCGGTGCCGCTGACCACGGTGGTGGCGCTGTCCTATGCGTCGCTGCTGGAAGGGTCGGTGCTGACCGAGACGGTGTTCGCCTGGCCGGGGCTGGGCCTGTACATCACCAACTCGCTGCTGAGCGCCGACATGAACGCGGTGCTGGGCGGCACGCTGGTGGTGGGCGCCGTCTTCATCGGGCTGAACCTGCTGTCCGACCTGCTGTACCGTCTTCTGGACCCCCGAGCGCGATGAAGGTGGCGCGATGACCGTACAGACGCATTCCAACGCGGCGGGCAACGGCGGGCTGCGCGCCTGGCTGACCACCGAGACGCCGCTGTCCCGGCGGCAGGCCCGCCTGGGCCGGGCCTATCTGGGCTGGCTGACCTTCTCCCGCAACAAGCTGGCCATGATCGGGCTGGGCATCGTGCTGCTGCTGGTGGTGATGGCGGCGCTGGCCCCGTGGATCGCCCCCTACGATCCCTACGCGCAGGACCTCGCCAACCGGCTGATGCCGCCGAGTGCCGCGCACTGGCTGGGCACCGACGCCTTCGGGCGGGACATCCTGTCGCGCATCCTCTACGGCTCCCGCCTGACGCTGATGATCGTGGCGCTGGTCGCGGTGACGGCCCCGGTGGCGGGGCTGCTGATCGGCACGGTCGCCGGCTATCTGGGCGGCTGGGTCGACACGGTGCTGATGCGCGTCACCGACATCTTCCTGGCCTTCCCCAAGCTGATCCTGGCGCTGGCCTTCGTCTCCGCGCTGGGGCCGGGGATCGAGAACGCGATCATCGCCATCGCCATCACCTCCTGGCCGCCCTACGCCCGCATCGCGCGGGCCGAGACGATCACCATCCGCAAGAGCGACTTCATCAACGCCGTGCGGCTGCAGGGCGCCTCCAGGGTCCGGATCATCCTGGGCCATGTGGTGCCGCTGTGCTCGTCCTCGCTGATCGTGCGGGTGACGTTGGACATGGCGGGCATCATCCTGACGGCGGCGGGGCTGGGCTTCCTCGGCCTCGGCGCGCAGCCGCCGGCGCCGGAATGGGGCGCCATGATCGCCACCGGCCGCCAGTATGTGCTGGAGCAGTGGTGGGTCGCCACCATGCCCGGCATCGCCATCTTCGTGGTCAGCCTGGGCTTCAACCTGCTGGGCGACGGCCTGCGCGACGTTCTGGATCCGAAAGGCTGACGGCCCGGACATGACCAACGAAAAACCGTTGCTGGAGGTCGAGAACCTCCGCATTTCCTTCCCGACCCGCACGGGCGTGACGCAGGCGGTGCGCGGCGTCTCCTTCACCGTGGGGCGGGAAAAGCTGGGCATCGTCGGCGAGTCGGGCTCCGGCAAGTCGATGACCGGGCGGGCCATCCTGCGGCTGGTCCCGTCGCCGGGCGTCGTCACCGCCGACAGGCTGAGCTTCCAGGGCGAGGACCTGCTGACCGCGTCGGAGAAGCACCTGCGCGACATCCGCGGGCGCCGCATCTCCATGGTCATGCAGGACCCGAAATTCTCGCTGAACCCGGTCATGACCATCGGCGCGCAGATCGCCGAGGCCTACCGCGTCCATTCCAGCGCCGGCAAGGCGGAGGCCAGGCGCCGCGCGCTGGAGATGCTGGAGGCCGTGCGCATCCGCAACCCGGAGCGCGTCTACGGCCTGTACCCGCACGAGGTGTCGGGCGGCATGGGCCAGCGCATCATGATCGCCATGATGCTGATCCCCAACCCCGACCTGCTGATCGCGGACGAGCCGACCTCGGCCCTGGATGTGACGGTGCAGATGCAGGTTCTGGCGATCATGGACGAGCTGTGTGCCCAGCGCGGCATGGGGATGATCTTCGTCAGCCACGACCTGAACCTCGTGGCGTCCTTCTGCGACCGCATCCTGATCATGTACGCCGGCCGCGTGGTGGAGACCTGCCGCGCGTCGGAACTGCACGAGGCAAAGCACCCCTACACCCGCGGCCTGCTCGACAGCCTGCCGCGCCTGGACGACACGCGGCCGGAACTGCCGGTGCTGACCCGCGACCCCGCGTGGCTGGACGACCTCCCTCCCTCTCCCCCCCGGGGAGAGGGGCGGGGTGAGGGGGCTTCGGCGTTGTCGGGGCGTTCGGGAGAAGAGAGACCCCCTCACCCTAACCCTCTCCCCGGGGGGGGAGAGGGGACAAAGGCTGGTGGAGGATGACCGATGATCACCGTAAAGGACCTTCGCGTCACCTTCGGCCATGGCGCCGACGCCGTGGCGGCCGTTCAGGGCGTGTCGTTCGAGGTGAAGCCGGGCGAGAGCTTCGGGCTGGTGGGCGAATCCGGGTCGGGCAAGTCCACGGTGCTGCGCGCCGTCGTCGGGCTGAACCACGACTGGACCGGGACCGTGGTGGTGGACGGCAAGCCGCAGGCGCAGCATCGCGGGAAGGGCTTCTTCAAGTCCTGCCAGATGGTGTTCCAGGACCCCTACGGTTCGCTGCACCCGCGCCACACCATCGACCGCATCCTGGCGGAACCCATCGCCATCCATCGCCTGGGCGACGCCGACGCCCGCATCGACCGGGTGCTGCGCGACGTGGGTCTGGGGCCGCAGTTCCGCTTCCGCTACCCGCACCAGCTTTCCGGCGGGCAGCGGCAGCGCGTCGCCATCGCCCGCGCGCTGGTGCTGGAGCCGCGCGTGCTGCTGTTGGACGAGCCGACCTCCGCGCTCGACGTGTCGGTGCAGGCGGAGATTCTCAATTTGCTGAAGCGCCTGCGGGCGGAGCACGCCTTGACCTACGTGCTGGTCAGCCACAATCTGGCGGTCGTCGCGACCATGTGCGACCGGCTGGCGGTGATGAACCGGGGCCGCATCGTCGAGGAACTGGACGTGGAGAGCCTTCGCCGCGGCGCGGCGCGGGAGGACTACACGAAGCAGCTTCTGCGGGCGAGCCAGGGCTACGACCGGGCGGCGGCGGACAGCTTCCGCGACTTCGCCTGACATACGGGAACGGGAGGGTGCGGCATGGCTCTGGACATCTGGCTGGTCTTTCTGCCCGCCTGCTTCGCGCTGAACATGGCGTTCGGCCCGAACAACCTCCTGTCCCTGACGAACGGCGCCCGCGACGGCGTGGCGCGGGCCACCATCGCCGCGACCGGGCGGCTGGGCGCCTTCGCCGCGATGATCCTGGTCACGGCGCTGGGGCTCGGCGCGCTGCTGGCGACCTCCGAAACGGTCTTCACGGTCGTGAAGTATCTGGGGGCGGCCTATCTGGTGTGGATCGGGGTGAAGCTGCTGCGCTCCGACGCGTCGCTGGTGCAGAAGGCCGCCGCCGACCGGCCCTTGTCGCTGAAGAGCCTGATGATGCAGGAGTTCTGGGTGGCCGCCGGAAACCCGAAGGCCATCCTGATCTTCACCGCCTTCTTCCCGCAGTTCATCGACCCCGATGCCTACCTGACCAGCTTCGCCGTTCTGGGCGTGTCGTTCCTTCTGCTGGAGGTGGTGGCCATGACCATTTATGCCGCCATCGGTGCGCGGCTGGGCACCGTGGTGAAGGGGGCGAAGGCCTTCACATGGTTCAACCGGCTGAGCGGCAGCCTGATGATCGGCTTCGGCCTGATGCTGGCCTTCGTCCGCCGCCCGGCGGCGTAAGGCGGCCTTACTCCTTGCCGGCCAGCCTCTGCTCCGGTGCCGTGGCCAGCTGGTCGGCCTGGGTC
>JAEZPL010000113.1 GCA_023413605.1 Pseudomonadota bacterium | reverse complement strand
GCGCTCCTGCACGCCTGGATCATCGGCGACAAGTGCCTGGGCATGTCCGTGCGCGAGTCGGTGGACCCCCGCATCGGGTCCGACGCGGCGATGGTGCCGCACATGTTCCGGGGGTGATCGGTTCCGGGGGGATCGGGGAACCTGCCGTGGCGTGCGGCGTCGGGTGGAGATTTTCACCGCGAAGACACAAAAGGCACAAAGACAAGCATCAAAGGGGGCCGGCGGCCTGGAAGCGCTTCCGGGGCGCGAGGTGTCCTTTGTGACGTTCTTTGTGTCCTTCGTGTCTTCGTGGTGAGTCTCTGGCGCTTAAGGAGCTTCACACTACACAGGCTTGCCGCTCACCGTCCCCGGCCGGGGGCGAAGGGGTTGGGCAGGGGGGAGCCGAAGGTTTCCTTGCGGGATTCGCGCCACGCCAGATCGTGGCCGACGCCGCTGTTGGTGCTGGACACGGACAGAACCTGACTCTGATGGCGCAGCCAGCCGCGCAGCTTTTCCTCGAACCGGCTCGCTTCCTGCGGGTCGGCGACTTCCAGTTCCATGGTGACGTGCAGTTCGGTCTTCATGGCTGTTCCTCCCTTTGGACCGTGGGTGGTCCTAGAAACAGCCGGGAGCGCCGCTGGTGCCCCGGACCGTTGTAGAAAGAATGCGCGAGTGAGAGTGCGGAATGAAAAAGGGCGGGGCCAGTCCGCTCCTGGCTCCGCCCCCTCGATGGACGTCCTTTGGAAACCGTATCGGCCGCGCGCTTACTTGCTCTCGGGCTTGGCCGGCTTCGCCGGTTTGGCGATGCTGGCGATCTGCTTCTGCAACTCGTCGATCTGCTTCTGCAGTTCCTCGAAGGTGTGATCGCCCGCGTTGGCCGGGGCCGCAGGGGGCTTCGCCGCCGGGGCCGGTTTCGGCATGGGCGCGCCCTCCTGGCCTTCCTCGGCACCACCGAAGGGCGAGAACATGCGCATCGCCCGCTCGAACATCGCGAAGTTCTGCTTGCTGACCTCGTCCAGGCGGCCGAACGGGAACATGCCGCCCAGCGTGTTCTGGAAGTAGTCGCGCATCTGTTCCTGGTTCCGCGCGAAGGACTGCATGGAATATTCCAGGTAGCGCGGCACCATCCACTGCATGTTGTCGCCGTAGAAGCCGATCAGCTGGCGCAGGAAGCTGATGGGCAGCAGGTTCTGGCCCTTGCTTTCCTCTTCCACGATGATCTGCGTAAGGACGGAGCGGGTAATGTCCTCACCCGTCTTGGCATCGTAGACCACGAAGTCCAGCCCGTCCTTGACCATCTGGCAGAGATGGTCGAGCGTTACGTAGCTGCTGGTCGCGGTGTTGTAGAGCCGCCGGTTGGCGTACTTCTTGATCGTGATCGGAGCGGACTTCTGATCTTCCTTGTCGGCCATCGCGGTTTCTTTCAAGAAAGGACGTGCGGCTAGAATGTTTCCGATATAAGCACTACTCGATGGAATGCACGGTGTCCAGTGCCGTACCGCAGCGCTGCGAGGTGGAATGCGGCGGTATATGGCCTGCGGCCCGATTTTTCGGAAATTGCGACATTTTCGAACAGTCCGTCGCCGCTCTGGTCAAGGGCCGGGCGCACCACCTATACTAAGGGCATGGCCGAATCGTCCGACTCCGACATCCCGTCCCTGGAAACCCTGGCGCAACGCTACCTCGACCTGTGGCAGGAACAGTGGGCGGCCTGCGCCGCCGACCCGGAGGTCGCGGACACCGTCGCGCGCGCTGTCCAGATGATGACCCAGGGGGCCGCGGCGATGGCGCCCCTCGTCCTGGGGCCGGGCGGATTCGCCTTCGCAAGCCCGCCGGGCACCGGCTGGAATCCCTCCCCGGCCCGTACGGCGCCCGCCGGGGCATCATCCGAGGATGCGTCGCGTGAGCGAGGCCCAAAACAACAAGAAAAGCAGCGGGCAGAGGATGCGGCTGGGTCCGCGCCCCCTGGCGCTGCACCTGACGACGGTGGCGGCGACGTTGCTCAGCTCCGCCGGCGGGTTGCCGAGCTTGAGGAACGGCTCGCTGCCCTGGAAGCCGCACCTGCGCGACCGGGCGGAGGAACTGCGCCGCCAGATCGGCCGAACCGACGCCGACGCGTTCGCCCAGGCGGTTGACCGGGAGGTCCGTCGCCAGCTCGACCTCGCCCTGACGGGGATCGAGCGCTACCGCCGCCACCCCTACCGCCGCGACCTTGACGATCCGCCCGTGCTGTGGACGGAGGGGGCCTCCCGGTTGCTCGACTACGGGGCGCTGGGGTCCGGCCAGGGCACGCCGGTGCTGTTCGTGCCGTCGCTGGTGAACCGGCATTACATATTGGATCTGTCGGAGCGCAAGAGCCTGATGCGCTGGTTGGCCGGGCAGGGGCTGCGCCCCTTTCTGATCGACTGGGGCACCCCCGGCCCGCTGGAGCGCCGCTACACCCTCACCGACTACATCGCCGGGCGGCTGGAACGCGCGCTGGCCGCGGTGGTGGAGGAGACCGGGCGGCCGGTGCCGGTGGTCGGCTATTGCATGGGCGGGCTGCTGGCCGCGGCGCTCGCCCTGCGGCGGCCGAAGGAGGTCGCGGCGCTGGGCCTGATGGCCACGCCCTGGGACTTCCACGCGGAGGACGCGGCGCTGGCGCGCCGCGCCGCCGCCGTTTTCCAGCCCTACGGGCCGATGATCGAGGCCTGGGGGGAGGTTCCGGTGGACGCGCTGCAGGCGCTGTTCGCCCAGTTGGACCCGCTGCTGGCGCTGAAGAAATTCTCGCAGTTCGCGCGCATGGACCCGGACAGCCGCGCGGCGGTGGCCTTCGTGGCGCTGGAGGACTGGCTGAACGACGGTGTGCCGCTGGTCGCCGGGGTGGCGCGCGACGCGCTGGCCGGCTGGTACGGCCGCAACGACACGGCGCAGGGCCGCTGGCTGGTCGCCGGGATGCCGGTGGATCCCGCGCGCATCCATGTTCCAACGCTGGCGATGATTCCGGAGCGCGACCGAATCGTTCCGCCCTCGTCGGCCCTCGCGTTGGCAAGAACAATACCTAGGGCTCAAATGATCAGGCCGCCGCTGGGCCATATTGGCATGGTGGTCAGCGCCGGAGCCGAAACAGGCGTATGGCGTCCTATGGCCGATTGGCTTACTGCGGCAGGATAACCGCAGCCTGAGAGGTGTCTTGCATTGCGCAAAAACCGCGCATAAGGTTTTTCCCACTCCCAGCGTCACTCAAGCACGATAATAAAACCGACAGATTCGAGGAGCGTCAACATGACCGAGGTTGTCATCGCCGGTGCGGCGCGTACCCCCATCGGCAGCTTCAACGGGGCGCTCAGCTCCGTGCCCGCGCACTATCTGGGCGAAGTTGCCATCCGTGAAGCGCTGAGCCGGGCCAAGACCGACGCCGCCGAGGTGACGGAAGTGATCCTGGGCCAGATTCTGACCGCCGGCCAGGGCCAGAACCCCGCCCGCCAGGCCGCGGTCAACGCCGGCATCCCGGCCGAGGCGACGGCCTTCGGCATCAACCAGCTCTGCGGCTCCGGCCTGCGCTCGGTGGCGCTGGGGTATCAGGCGATCCGCAACGGCGACGCCGACATCATGGTCGTCGGCGGCCAGGAGAGCATGAGCATGGCGCCGCACGTCATGCACCTGCGCAACGGCGTGAAGATGGGCTCCGCCGAACTGCTGGACACCATGCTGAAGGACGGCCTGTGGGACGCCTTCCACGGCTACCACATGGGCAACACCGCCGAGAACGTCGCGCAGAAGTGGCAGCTGACCCGCCAGGAGCAGGACGAGTTCGCCGCCGCGTCGCAGCAGAAGGCCGAGGCCGCCCAGAAGTCCGGCCGCTTCAAGGACGAGATCGTCCCGGTCACCATCAAGGGCCGCAAGGGTGACATCATCGTCTCCGACGACGAGTATCCGAAGCACGGCACCACGATGGAGACGCTGGCCAAGCTGCGCCCGGCCTTCAACAAGGAAGGCACCGTGACCGCCGGCAACGCGTCGGGCATCAACGACGGCGCCGCCGCGCTGGTTCTGATGACCGCCGAGAACGCCGCCAAGCGCGGCGTGACCCCGCTGGCCCGCATCGTGTCGTGGGCGACCGCGGGCGTCGACCCGGCGATCATGGGCACCGGCCCGATCCCGGCCTCCCGCCTCGCCCTGGAAAAGGCCGGCTGGAAGCACGAGGACCTGGATCTGATCGAGGCCAACGAGGCCTTCGCCGCCCAGGCGCTGGCCGTCAACAAGGACCTGGGCTGGGACACCAGCAAGGTGAACGTCAACGGCGGCGCCATCGCGCTCGGCCATCCGGTCGGCGCCTCGGGCGCGCGCGTCCTGACCACGCTGCTCTTTGAAATGCAGAAGCGCGACGCCAAGAAGGGCCTCGCCACCTT
>JAEZPL010000088.1 GCA_023413605.1 Pseudomonadota bacterium | reverse complement strand
TCGGCGGCCGTCCAGCTCTGCGCCTCCATCAGTTCGGCCGGGCTGGCGCCAGTGCCGATGATGGTGGCGACGCGCATGTCGTCGAGCCGTCCGCAAATGTCGAACACCTGGTCGCGGGTGAGCGACGGTTGGCGCTGATCGGGCATGCGGGATCCTCCTCGCCTGAACCGCTGCCAACGGCTTAACCAACCGGGGCGCCCGTCCGCAACTGTGCAAGGGTGGCACGGTGGGGTAGCGCGGCGGGGTGCCCCGGACGGCGGCCTGTCCCCGTTCAGCGCACAATCCTTGAGCATCCCTTGAGCATCGTCCGGGGACGCATCCCGGAGTCGCGCGCAGGGTCCGGCTGAATTGCATGGGCCACAAGCAGGCGCCGTGCAAATCCCCACCCGCAACATCATCCCGCAGTTGCGAATTCAAGGGATGCTCACAATGAGATTAAAATAAATGTGCGGTATTGGCCGCAGGCCCGAAAATTCTTGCCAAGCTTTGCTCTTTTTCGTGCCGATGCCTTGTGGTTGGGCGTGCGTTCGCCGCGCGTACCCGGTATAAACATGCATGGCGGCCATGCGCCGACTACAAAGAATGAACGGGAGGCTTCCCGCCACGTTGCGGGCAGCGAGACAGGCATGATGGATTGGGACAAGCTTCGGGTCTTCCACGCCGTGGCCGAGGCTGGCAGCTTCACGCACGCCGGCGAGACGTTGAACCTGAGCCAGTCGGCGGTCAGCCGCCAGATCAGCGCGCTTGAGGAAAGCCTCGGCGTGCCGCTGTTCCACCGGCACGCGCGCGGCCTCATCCTGACGGAACAGGGCGAGTTGCTGCACCGGACGGCGCGGGACGTCTTCGCCAAGCTGTCGATGACCGAAGCGATGCTGACCGAAAGCCGGGAGCATCCGAAGGGACCGCTGCGCGTCACCACCACGGTGGCCTTCGGCTCCACGTGGCTGACGCCGCGCATCAACGAGTTCCTGTCGATCTACCCGGACATCCAGCTGACGCTGCTGATCGACGACAACGAACTGGACCTGGCCATGCGCGAGGCGGACATCGCCATCCGCATGAACACGCCGCGCCAGCCGGACCTGATCCAGCGCCACCTGATGTCGGTCCACTTCCACCTCTACGCTCATCAGAACTACCTGAAGAAGCGCGGCGTGCCGAAGACGGCGGCCGACCTGGACGGGCACGACATCATCGCCTATCCGCCGGACGTTCGGGCACCCATCAACAACGTGAACTGGATCATGGAGGTCGGTGAGCCGGCCCCGAACGCCCGTCGCCCGATTCTGCAGGTCAACAGCATCTACGCCATCTATCGCGCCGTGGAGAGCGGCCTGGGCATCGCCGCCCTGCCCGACTTCCTGGTCGACGGCACCAAGGAACTGACCCGCGTGCTGCCCGACATGGACGGCCCGAAGGTGGACGCCTATTTCGTCTACGCCGAGGAACTGCGTCATTCCAAGCGCATCGCCGTGTTCCGCGATTTCCTGGTCAAGAAGGTGGCCGAGTCCGCCTTCTGACCGGCCCTGTCCCGGCCTGTCGGGGCGTGCCCACAAAGAATGCGTTGCAATACCGCTGCCGCTTTGAGCGGCGGCGGTGTGCTACTTTGGCATCACCACCATCGAAACGCGATTTCTCCTCAGGATTTCAAGCACTTCGAAGCCATGCGGTTATCGCATGGCCGAATTGGAGATTTGGGGATGGAATCATTTGGGCAGAATGGTCAAATCTTGGGCGTTGGATGTTGCGCCGCAGCATCCGGCGTTTCGTCCCGGAAGCGCTGCTTCCGGGGTTGGGTCCTCGGACCCAGCGTCTCCCAGACGTGAAGCCTCCCTGTTCAACTCGCCGCTAATCCAATGGGTTAGCGGCGGTTTTTTTATCGGGATGGCGCGCCATGGCACATGTCGTGGCACATCAGGATCGAACGTGCAGGCCGCGAAACGCGGGCGCGGAGCCATCCTCCAAGAATCGCGACAGGGTAGGTCCACCCCACATCCGTCTCCTCACCAGTCCCATCCCGCCGCCCGCAACACGGCGTCGATGCGAGGGGAGCGGATCGGCGTAGGGGTAAAACGCACCGGGTCGTTTTCATCCGTGAGGTATTCCCACTCGGCGTCCCAGGCGTCGCGTTCGGCCGAAGCGAACTTCCAGTGCATGTGGGCGCAAGCGAACGCATCGCTCTCCCACAGCGTCACGAGGGGGCAATAGAGGCCCGCCAGCAAGGCGATTCGGTCGATGAGGATGTCCAGCGTCATCGACCGGCCGTCCCACCCCTCCTCCACAATGAAGCGGACGCGGTTGCCTTCGGGGAAGCAGTGGAAATCCACATACCACCCTTCGACATCCATGGAGACGCGGCCGAAGTTGCCCTCGGCCAACTGCTCCAGCCAGTCGAGGAGGCCGGGAACGGGGTCGAAGACCTCGCTCATCGAGAACTCAATGACGCGCTCCCCGGCGCGGATCGTCGTGTCGATCCAGCCGACATCGGGCAGCGCATAGGTCACGTCCAACCGCTCAACGGCGACGGTCGGGCCAGGGAAGCGCCGGTCGCGTTCATGGGGGGCATGCCAGCAGTCCAACGCCGCGTCATGACCCCAACCTGCGCGATAGGCGGAGTCGTGGAAGCGATTGCTTGGCGTGAACGGTTCGTCCGCCGGAGCGCGGAGCGTCCAGTGCTCGATTTCGACCAGTTCGGCAACCGCCATGCCGCGTTGCGCCAGCACCACCCGGAATCCATCGGCGTCCTCAGTGCTTTGTTCCAGATGCCAACCGTCCCGACCAACGACGCGCACCGCAAGAAGCCGGACGGTTACCTCCCGTTCGGGCGGGTCTAGCTTGTGCCTGTTGCGCGGCTTGGTCACGGCGTCTCTCCAACGCTGTCGGGGTGATCTGGTGAAGGCCGCGAGCTAATGCCGGCGGAAACTCTTCCGTCAGCAGCAGTTTCACGCGGCCAATCTCCGTGCAGCGAGATCGGCTTCGAACTCGATGGCCGCGTGAACGTCGTCGATGCGCAATTCGTACCAGCGCGCCACCGCCTCAACCGAGCCCTCGGTCGCAAAGGCACGGGACAGCGCCGCCGTTGGCACTCGGCGAGACACAAGAATCGGCGCTCCGAAAGACTGGCTGGGGTCGAGCACGACCGGCACATCTCGCCCCTTCGGCCACCAACGATAGGGTAGCGCATCGTCGCCCAGATCGACAGAGTCGAGCGTTGGTGCGACCACCGCCTCGAAAACGAACTGCCAGCGATTCAGATTCAGCAGTGGCTTACCCGCGTTATCAAGGGC
>JAEZPL010000763.1 GCA_023413605.1 Pseudomonadota bacterium | reverse complement strand
GCTTCCAGGTCGCTCAACAGCTTGGAGGCGGCGGGCTGTGACAGGTTCAGGCTGGCGGCGGCGCGGTGCAGGTTGCGGTGCTCGTCCAGCGCCAGGAACAGCTGCATGTGGCGCAGCTTCAGCCGTGCGCGCAGGAACCAGTCGGCAGGAAAAGGCTTTCCAGGCATGCGGCGACCATCGCTGTTCTTGCAAATCCGCGTCCGGCCCACCCCCGGCTCCCGACTGATACGAATATCGGTATCGATTCCGCAAAACAATGGATTAGCGGTTATATGTTCGGGGAACTAACGTTTCCGATGCGACCCCGCCGCCCGAACGGCGGCCTTCGCCAAGGAGGCACAGGTTCCGATGTCCAGCCCAACCGACTCTTCCACCGGGAAGAGGCTCCGCTCCCAAGCCTGGTTCGACAATCCGGGCAACCCGGACATGACCGCGCTTTATCTGGAGCGCTACCTGAATTTCGGCCTGACGCGGGACGAATTGCAGTCGGGCAAGCCGATCATCGGCATCGCCCAGACCGGTTCCGACCTCAGCCCCTGCAACCGGCACCATCTCGTGCTGGCGGAACGACTGCGCGAGGGCATCCGCAGCGCCGGCGGCATCGCCATGGAATTCCCGGTCCACCCTATCCAGGAAACGGGCAAGCGCCCGACCGCCTCCCTGGACCGCAACCTCGCCTATCTCGGGCTGGTGGAGGTGCTGTACGGCTATCCGCTGGACGGGGTGGTGCTGACCATCGGCTGCGACAAGACAACGCCGGCCTGCCTGATGGCCGCCGCCACGGTGAACATCCCGGCCATCGCCCTGTCGGTCGGCCCGATGCTGAACGGCTGGTTCCGTGGCGAGCGCACCGGGTCGGGCACCATCGTGTGGCGCGCGCGCCAGATGATGGCGGCGGGGGAGATCGACTACCAGGGTTTCGTGGAGTTGGTGGCCTCCTCAGCCCCCTCGACCGGCTACTGCAACACCATGGGCACCGCCTCGACCATGAATTCGCTGGCGGAGGCGCTGGGCATGCAGTTGCCCGGTTCCGCGTCCATCCCCGCCCCCTACCGGGAACGCCAGCAGATCGCCTACGAGACGGGCCGGCGCATCGTCGAGATGGTGCGGCGGGACGTCAAGCCATCGGACATCCTGACCCGCGACGCCTTCCTGAACGCCATCGTCGTCAACTCGGCCATCGGCGGCTCGACCAACGTGCCGATCCACATCAACGCCATCGCGAAGCACATCGGCGTGCCGCTGACGGTGGACGACTGGCAGACCCACGGGCACGACGTGCCGCTGCTGGTCAACCTCCAGCCCGCCGGCGAGTATCTGGGCGAGGACTTCCACCACGCGGGCGGCGTCCCGGCGGTGGTGGCGCAGCTGATGGAACAGGGGCTGATCCGCGAGGACGCGCCCACCGTCAACGGCCGCAGCATCGGGGAGAACTGCCGCGGTCGGATGATCCTGAACGAGCGGGTCATCCGCCCCTTCGCCAGCCCGCTGAAGGCGAAGGCCGGCTTCGTGGTGCTGCGCGGCAACCTGTTCAACAGCGCCATCATGAAGACCAGCGTGATTTCCGACGAGTTCCGGGAACGCTACCTGTGCAACCCCGACGACCCCGACGCGTTCGAAGGCCGCGTGGTGGTGTTCGACGGGCCGGAGGACTATCACAACCGGATCGAAGATCCGGACCTGGGCATCGATCCCTACACCATCCTCGTCATCCGCGGCGCCGGCCCCATCGGCTATCCGGGCGCGGCGGAGGTGGTGAACATGCAGCCCCCCGCGCACCTCATCAAGCAGGGCGTCCACTCCCTGCCCTGCATCGGCGACGGGCGCCAGTCCGGCACCTCGGGCTCGCCCTCGATCCTGAACGCTTCGCCGGAGGCGGCGGCGGGCGGCAACCTCGCAATCCTGCAAACGGGCGACCGCGTCCGCATCGACCTGCGCCGCGGTCAGGCCGACATCCTGGTGCCGGAAGAGGAGTTGTCCGCCCGCCGGACGGCGCTGGAGGTGGCGGGCGGCTACCCCGCGCCCGCGTCCCAGACTCCCTGGCAGGAAATCCAGCGCGGCATGGTCGAGCAGCTTGACGAAGGCATGGTGCTGAAGCCGGCGGTCAAGTACCAGCGCGTCGCCCAGACCCACGGGATCCCGCGCGACAACCATTGAGGGGGAGCAACCCGAAGAACGCTGCGTTGACGGATGATTGCACGATTTGACAGTTCGCCGGCCGCGCGCCACTTCATCCAAGTAGAACAGGGCATCCGTTCCCAGAAGTCAAAACGCCGGCCACCAGAACGGTAAACTCAGGGGAGGAAGACAGCCGTGACGTCCTACACGAAAATCTTCGGCGGGATGGCCCTCGGCCTGCTCGTCCTGTCGGCTCCCGTCGCATCGTCCGCGCTGGCGCAGGACAAAGCCCTCGTCGGCATCGCCATGCCCACCAAGTCGTCGGCGCGCTGGATCGCCGATGGCGACAACATCGCCAAGTATTTCCAGGCCAAGGGCTACAAGACCGACCTGCAATACGCCGAAGACGACATTCCCAACCAGCTCGCCCAGATCGAGAATATGGTCACGAAGAACGCCAAGGTTCTCGTGATCGCTTCCATCGACGGCACGACGCTGACCGACGTGTTGCAGCAGGCCAAGGACAAGGGCGTGAAGGTCATCGCCTACGACCGGCTGATCCGCAATTCCGAGAACGTCGACTACTACACGACCTTCGACAACTTTCAGGTCGGCGTTCTCCAGGGCAGCTACATCGTGGACGCGCTGGGCTTGAAGGAGGGCAAGGGCCCCTTCACCATCGAACTGTTCGGCGGCTCCCCCGACGACAACAACGCCTACTTCTTCTACAACGGCGCCATGTCGGTGCTTCAGCCCTACATCGACAGCGGCAAGCTGAAGGTCGGCAGCGGCCAGATGGGCATGGACAAGGTGTCCACCCTGCGCTGGGATGGCGCCACCGCCCAGGCCCGCATGGACAATCTGTTGAGCGCCTATTACGGCAACAGGCGGCTGGACGCCGTGCTGTCGCCCTACGACGGGCTCAGCATCGGGATCATCTCCTCGCTGAAGGGCGTGGGCTACGGCACGCCGTCGCAGCCGATGCCGGTGGTCACCGGCCAGGACGCGGAGATTCCATCCGTCAAGTCGATCCTCGCCGGGGAACAGCGCTCCACCGTCTTCAAGGACACGCGCGAGCTGGCCAAGGTCACCGTGGACATGGTTGAGGCGCTGATGACCGGCGGCACGCCGCCCGTCAACGACACCAAGACCTACGAGAACGGGAAGAAGGTCGTCCCCTCCTACCTGCTGAAGCCGGTCAGCGTGGATGCGTCCAACTGGAAGCAGGTGCTGGTGGACAGTGGCTACTACAAGGAAAGCCAGATCCGCTGAGCGTCCGCGGACAGCCACGCCCTGCGGCGTGGCCGTTGCCGCGCTGGCGCGGCGTGGCGTGGCTGTCGCCGCCCTGAGGAAGCACGATGGGCACCATTCTTGAGATGCGTGGCATCACAAAGACGTTTCCGGGGGTCAAGGCCCTGGACAACGTCAACCTGTCGGTCCGCGACGGCGAGATCCACGCGCTGATCGGAGAAAACGGCGCCGGCAAGTCGACGCTGATGAAGGTGTTGAGCGGCGTCCACCCGCACGGTTCCTACGAGGGCAAAATCCGCTTCCGCGGGCAGGAGCAGTCGTTCCGCTCCATCGCCGACAGCGAAAAGCTGGGCATCATCATCATCCACCAGGAACTGGCGCTGGT
>JAEZPL010000030.1 GCA_023413605.1 Pseudomonadota bacterium | reverse complement strand
GGCATCCCGAAGACCGGCGTGTTCGGACTGGTCGATCTGGTCGGGCTCGACCTGATGCCGCACATCGCCAAGAGCCTGCTGGCCACCCTGCCGGACAACGACGCCTACCGCGCCGCCTTCCGGGAGCACCCGGTCATCACCAGGATGATCGCGGAGGGCTACACCGGCCGCAAGGGCAAGGGCGGTTTCTACCGCCTGAACCGTGCCGGTGGCGGCAAGGTCAAGGAGGCCATCGACCTGAAGACCGGCGAGTACCGCCGCTCCGACAAGCCGAAGCTGGACAGCGTTTCCGCCGCCGGCCGCGACCTGAAGGCGCTGGCCGAGTTCCCGGACAAGACCGGCCAGTACGCCCGCAAGGTTCTGGCCCACACGCTGGCCTACGCCGCCTCGCTGGTGCCGGAGATCGCCGACAGCATCGTTGCCGTCGATGAGGGCATGAAGCTTGGCTACAACTGGAAGCAGGGGCCGTTCGAACTGATCGACCGGCTGGGCACCGCCTGGTTCGCCGAGCTGTGCCGCAGCGAAGGCATTCCGGTGCCGCCGCTGGTCGAACAGGCCGCCGGCCGGCCCTTCTACCGGGTGGAGGACGGCAAGCTCCAGCACCTGACCACGGCGGGCGTCTACGACACCGTGGTCCGTCCGGACGGCGTGCTGCTGCTGTCCGACATCAAGCGGGCGTCGAAGCCGGTGTGGAAGAACGGCTCGGCCAGCCTGTGGGACATCGGCGACGGCGTTCTGTGCGTCGAGTTCACCAGCAAGATGAACGCGCTGGACGGCGACACCATGGCCGCCTACGGCAAGGCCAAGACGCTGATCGGCGACGGGAAAGGGGACTGGAAGGCGCTGGTCATCCACAACGAAGGCTCCAACTTCTCCGTCGGCGCCAACCTGGGCCTCGCCCTCTTCGTGCTGAACATCGGCCTGTGGCCGCAGATCGAGGAGATGGTGGAGGCCGGCCAGAACACCTACCGCGCGCTGAAATACGCACCCTTCCCCGTGGTGGCCGCCCCCAGCGGGCTGGCGCTCGGCGGCGGCTGCGAGATCCTGCTGCATTCCGACCACGTGCAGGCCCACGCCGAGACCTACATGGGTCTTGTCGAGGTCGGCGTCGGCCTGATCCCGGGCTGGGGCGGCTGCACGGAGATGCTGGCCCGCGCGGCGGCGAACCCCAAGGCGCCGAAGGGCCCCATGCCCCCGATCGCCACGGCGTTCGAGACCATCAGCCTCGCCAAGGTCGCCAAGTCGGCGGCGGAGGCCAAGGACCTGATGTATCTGCGCCCGACCGACGGCATCACCATGAACCGCGACCGCCTGCTGGCGGACGCCAAGGCCAAGGCGCTGGAACTGGCCGCCAACTACACCCCGCCCGAGAAGGCCACCTACACGCTGCCCGGCCCCACCGGCCAGACCGCGTTGGAAATCTTCCTGGAAGGCTTCGCCCTGCAGGGCAAGGCCACGCCGCACGACATGGTCGTCTGCGGCAAGCTGGCGCAAATCCTGACCGGCGGCCCGAAGGCCGACATCACGCAGCCGGTGACGGAGGAGCAGATGCTCGGCCTGGAGCGCAAGGCCTTCATGGAGCTGGTGCGCACCGCCGGCACCATCGACCGGATCGAGCACATGCTGACCACCGGCAAGCCGCTGCGGAATTAATCGGGGAGGACTGAAGAATGCCGATCTACAAGGCTCCGTTGGAGGATGTGCGCTTCGTCCTCGACGACATCGTCGGCGTGGGCAAGCTGGCCGAACTGCCGGGATACGAGGACGCCACGCCGGACCTGATCAACCAGGTGCTGGAGGAAGGCGCCAAGCTGTGCGAGGAGGTGCTGTTTCCGCTGAACCAGTCCGGCGACGCGGAAGGCTGTACGTTCGAGAACGGCGTCGTGCGTACGCCCAAGGGATTCAAGGAAGCGTACGGCACGTACATCGAGGCCGGGTGGCAGGGCCTGTCCTGCGATCCGGCGTACGGCGGCCAGGGCTTGCCGAAGCTGGTGAACACGATGCTGGAGGAGTTCATCTGCTCCGCCAACCTCAGCTTCGGCATGTATCCCGGCCTGTCGCTGGGCGCCTACAACGCGCTGGCGACCTACGGGTCGGAGGAGCTGAAGCAGCGCTTCCTCGGCCGGCTGGTGGACGGCACCTGGGCGGGCACCATGTGCCTGACCGAGCCGCACTGCGGCACCGACCTGGGCCTGATCCGCACCAAGGCCGTCCCGCAGGAGGACGGCAGCCACAGGATCACCGGCACGAAGATCTTCATCTCGGCCGGCGAGCATGACCTGACCGAGAACATCCTGCATCTCGTGCTGGCGCGCCTGCCCGACGCGCCGGCCGGCACGCGCGGCATCAGCCTGTTCCTGGTGCCGAAGTTCCTGCCGAACGAGGACGGATCGGTCGGCCCGCGCAACGGCGTCGCCTGCGGCTCGATCGAGCACAAGATGGGCATCAAGGCCTCGGCCACCTGCGTCATGAACTTCGAGGACGCGACCGGCTGGCTTGTCGGCGAGCCGCACAAGGGCATGCGGGCGATGTTCGTGATGATGAACGCCGCCCGCCTCGCCGTCGGCATCCAGGGCCTGGGGCTGGCCGAGGTCAGCTACCAGAACGCGGTGAACTACGCCCGGGAACGGCTCCAGGGCCGCTCGCTGAAGGGTCCGAAGGCGCCTTCCAGCCCCGCCGACCCGATCATCGTGCATCCGGACGTGCGCCGGAACCTGCTGACCGCCCGCGCCTTCACGGAGGGCGCCCGCGCGCTCGGCGCGCTGGTCGGCTACCAGCTCGACGTTTCCGAACGGCACCCGGACGAGCGGACGCGCAAGGAGGCGGACGAGTTCGTCCAGCTGATGACGCCCATCGTCAAGGCGCTGTTCACCGACATCGGCTTCGACGCGGCCAACATCGCGGTGCAGGTGCACGGCGGCCATGGCTTCATCTGGGAAACCGGCGTGGAGCAGTATGTCCGCGACGCGCGCATCTGCCAGATCTACGAGGGCACCAACGGCATCCAGGCGCTGGACCTCGTGGGCCGCAAGATGGGCCAGGACATGGGCCGGCTGCTGCGCCGGTTCTTCCACCCCGTGGCGGCCGAGATCGAAGCCGACATGGAGAAGGAGGAACTGGGCGAGTTCGTCATGCCGCTCGCCAAGGCTTTCGCCAAGCTGCAGCAGGCCACCGCGATCATCGCCCAGAAGGGCCTGAAGGACCCGGAGGAAGCCGGCGCGGCCGCCAGCGACTATCTGCGCCTGTTCGGGCTGGTGGCGCTTGGCTGGATGTGGCTGCGGATGGTCAAGGCGGCGCAGGCCAAGATGGACGCGGGGGAGGGCAACGCCGCCTTCTACGACGCGAAGGTCAAGACCGCCCGCTTCTACATGGCGAAGCTGCTGCCCCAGACCAACGCGCTGTTCATCACCATCATGGCCGGCGCCAAGCCGTTGATGGAGTTGGAGGAAGCGGCGTTCTGACGATTCTTCCCCCGCGAGTTCTACGCCCTTAAGCCGGGTCCGGTGCCATCCGCACCGGACCCGGCCCTATTTCGTACAGAGATGGGCATAAGGATAAGGTCGGGTTGTTCAGCGGGAACTCTTTCTTAAGATGCCGTTTCTCTTTTTCGAATGCTATCCTTAGTCTGCGAAGGTTTTAGATGGCGCCTCGCAAAAACCTCTTCTGCTGTGCGGATTTACGGCGCGGCATGCCTATGAGTGTGACAAAGGTTAAATTCCAGTTGTCCAGGCACGCCGAATCGTGGTACGTCTGAATAGACATTACGCTAGTTAAGGGCTTTTTATATCTTTCGGATTTGGGTCATATGATGCATGAAAGTGGCCCGCTTTTTTTCCGAAGCCGCGTAACGGAACATTGAAGCACTGCGTACGGGAGCACCGCTCATGAGAATCCTGATCGGAGACGACCATGTGCTTTTCCGGGAGGGATTGCGCAGGCTGCTGGAGCAGCTGAAGGAAGGCGCGACCTTCCAGGAAGCCAGCAACTTCGACGAGTTGCTGGAAAAGGCCGCTGCCGGCGAGAAGTACGATCTCGTGCTGACCGACCTGCGCATGCCCGGCTGGCCCGGGTTCACCGGCATTGAAATGTTGCGTGAACGTCAGCCCGAGGCAAAGGTCGTCGTCGTGTCCGCGTCGGAAGCGCATCACGACGTGCGCGACGCGCTGGAGCACGGCGCGTCCGGCTACATCCCGAAGTCCTCCAGCGTGAAGATCATGCTGAGCGCGCTGGACCTGATCTTCTCCGGCGGCGTCTACGTCCCGCCGACGGTTCTGCGTGAAGGTGGGGAGACGGAATCGCGCCTTCCCGGCGGGATGCCGCCGTCCGACCCGCAACTGGAACATCTGCTCACCCAGCGTCAGCGCGAGGTGCTGGACCGCCTGCGGGAGGGCAAGTCCAACAAGCAGATCGCGCACGAACTGGGCCTGTCCGAAGGCACGGTCAAGATCCACATGACCGCTATCTTCAAGTCGCTGGGCGTGCGCAACCGCACCCAGGCCGCGATGGCGTTCCCGCAGTCGCATTCCGCCTAGTGGCCGATCCCGTTACGCCTTGGTGAAATAAAGCATCGTGAAAAAGCGCCCGTGGCGAGAGCCTCGGGCGCTTTGCTTTTCGCGTATTGGCTGTGCGGATCAACCCATGCCGGCGACATAGCCGCGCAGCGACTCGACCTCCAACTCGGCGTCGTCCAGGCGGGCCTTGACCACGTCGCCGATGCTGACCAGACCGACGAGCCGGTCTTCCTCGACGATGGGAAGGTGGCGGATTCGCCGCTCCGTCATCACCGCCATGATCTGCGAGACGGTGTCGCTGGGCCGGCCGGTGACCAGTTCGCGGGTCATCAGGTCGGCGGCCGGACGTTCCAGCGCCGCCGCACCGTCCTTCGCCACGGCGCGGACGATGTCGCGTTCCGACAGGATGCCCGCGGGTACACCGTCGCCTTTCATCACCAGGACGGCACCGATCCTGTGCTGGGCGAGTTGCCGGGCCACCGCGTCCACCCGGTCTTCCGGGTTGGCGGTGATGATGGTGCTGCCCTTTCGTTTCAAAACGGCGGCGATGTGCATGGTTGTGAATCCTCCCCTCGCGGAATTCGCAAAAGAGAATGCTCCCCCAATGGGGGCGGCGGTGGAAGGCTCGAAAAAGAACAGGCCGGGCACCCCCAAAGGAGTACCCGGCCTGTTTCCCGGCCACGGGGAGTCCCGGATGGGACCCCGCGCGGAACCTGATTAGAAGCGGTAGCCGACGCCGACGCCGACCAGCCACGGGTCGAGCTTGACCTTCGAGGTGACCGGGATCGCGTCGTTGACCTTGGCGGTGACGTCGGTCTTCAGGAAGATCTTCTTCACGTCGAAGTTCAGCGACCAGTTGCCGGTGATGGCAACGTCCACACCGGCCTGCAGGGCCCAGCCGAAGCGGTTCTTGTAGTCGGTGTCGGTGATGCGGAGGCTACGCGAGTTCGGGGTGTTGGCGGCGTCTTCCTTGTAGAACAGGGTGTAGTTGACGCCGGCGCCGATGTAGGGGCTGACGCGCTCCTTCGTGAAGAAGTGGTACTGCGCGGTCAGGGTCGGCGGCAGGAGCGAAACCTTGCCGATGTCGATGCTGCTGCCCAGCGCCGGAGTGAGCGAACCGGAGACCTTGTGGCGGCTGGTGCCGGCGATCAGCTCCAGCGCGATGCTGTCGGTGATGAAGTAGGAGAAGTCCAGTTCCGGAATGTAGTCGTTGCCGACGTTGGCGCTGCCGATGTTGCCGTTGACCGGCGCGCCGGCATACAGCGTGCCGCTTTCCTGCGGCATAACGGCCAGGCCACGCGCACGGATCAGGATGTCACCCGCGGACTTGCCCTTGAAATCCTGGGCCAGCGACGGAGAGGAAACGGCAGCGAGGGCCGTGGTCGCCAGCAGGGCGGCTGCGGCGCGCTTCAGGAAAGTCATGGGATGTACTCCAGGGCAGAATTTGCTGATGTTCGTGTTCTGGCTTATGCCTGGAGATGTATTACCAGAGTTTCTGTAGGGTTGCTACACAAGTGCAACCAATTCGGCGCGCTGATGCGTCTCTGCAACAGCGGCGAGTTGTCGCATGGACAGGTTCGCTCAGGGCGAAGGCGTGCGAGGTCCCTGTGGCGCCTGTTGCGGGTTCTGTTGCGGAACTTGCTGCAGGCTTTGTTGTGGAACTTGGGCGAGGCAGTTCTGGACGATGGCGTAGCATTGCCCCAGCCGTGACGATCCGTAGGACGCGCCGCCGTAGACCACCTGATCGACCACCCCGTTGCGCAGAGTGAAGGTGGCTTGGCAATCCACGCTGTAGACGTCCGTGGCGTAATAGCCCGGCCAGCCATACCCATAGCCGTAGGGACGGCCCCAATAGCCGCCGTAGCCGCCCCAGGCCGGGTAGGACACAAGGCGGTTGCTGATGTAGGTGAAGTACTCGCGGTTGCCCTCCACCGCCACGCGGTTGGGAACCCCGGC
The DNA here is from genome assembly GCA_023413605.1 of Pseudomonadota bacterium. GTDB lineage: Bacteria > Pseudomonadota > Alphaproteobacteria > Azospirillales > Azospirillaceae > Azospirillum. The sequence continues at coordinate 2,581 of JAEZPL010000030.1, read as the reverse complement.
GCAGGAGAGCAGGGTCTGCTTCGGCATGCCGACCAGCGCGTTCTGCGCGTACATCGCCTGTTCCGCGGCGGGGTTGGCGCAGGCGCCGATCGCACCGAACCCGGCCAAAACCAGCCACCGCGCCACCGGCCACCGGCCTTTCGTCTGCAAAGGCACCCTGCTGCTCATAGCCGCCCCTCCTTGCCTTCGGCCTTTCCCTGTCCCCGGCCGGACTCAGCCGCGCGGAAGGCGGGACGGGGCCAGATCTCCGGGCCGGACACCCAGCGCCGCAACCTCGGCGGGCAGGTCGGCGCCGGTTGCGAGCGCCGCCGCGGTGCGGCCCATGGCCGGTGCCGTCTGGATGCCGTAGCCGCCCTGGCCGGCCAGCCAGAAAAAGCCCTCCGCGCCATCGTCGTAGCCCACGACCATCACCTTGTCGGCGACGAAGCTGCGCAGGCCCGCCCACTTGTGCGCGATTCTCCGAACGGTGAAGCGGGCCGCCTGTTCCATGCGGTCGATCGCGATGGCGATGTCCAGTTCCTCCGGTTGCACATCGCAGGGTTCCACGGGCGTCTCGTCGGCGGGGGAGAGCAGCAGGCGTCCGGCGTCGGGCTTCACATAGAACTGCTCGTCCACGTCGATGACCATCGGCCAGTCGTTCAGGCCGGCCGCGTCGGCCGGATCGGCAAACACGGGGTCGAAGGTGACCGCGGTGCGCCGTTTCGGCACAAGCCCGACCGGCCGAACCCCGGCCATGCCGGCCAGAACGTCCGCCCAGCCACCGGCCGCGTTGACCAGCACCGGGGCGGCGAAGGTGCCCGCCGGAGTCGTCGCGACCCACAGCCCGTCGCGCCGCTCCACCGCCTGCACTCCGGCGTCGGTCACCACGCGCCCGCCGCGTGCCTTCAGCCCGCGCAGGTAGCCGGTGTGGATGGCGTGGACGTCCAGGTCCATGGCGTCCGGCTCCCACACCGCGCCGGCCACATAATCCTCCCGCAGGAAGGGAGCGCGGGCCAGTGCCTGTTGACGGTCGAGCCGCTCCACGGTCGGCGTCAGGCGGCGGCCCTCGGTGAAGTCGCGCTCCAGCGCGGCGGTCTGGTCGGCGCGGCCGATCAGCAGCACGCCGCGCGGGGTGAGCAGCGGATGATCCGAAAAGCCTTCCGGCGGGCGGGTGTAGAAGTCCCAGCTCGCCACGGTCAGGGCGCGCACCACCGAGTGCCCGTAGGTCTGCGTGTAGAGCGCCGCCGACCGTCCCGTGGAGTGGTAGCCGGGCTGGCTTTCCCGCTCCAGCACGATGACGCTGCCGTGCGAGGCCAGCTCATACGCCGCGGAGGCCCCGGCCATGCCGGCCCCGATCACCAGAAAGTCTGCGCGCTCCACCATGCTCCCTTCCCCGGCGCCTTGGCCGGACTGACCGTTCTAACGGCTCATCGTATGCGGACGGAGGTGCGGAGTGAAACGCTATGCGCGATGGCATGCGATGATGCCGCGCTTGGGGTGGGCTTGGATGGACCATGAAGACGACAGGTTACGCCGCGCCGCGCAGTTCCTCGGCGCGTTGCAGGTCCACGCTGACCAGCTGGGAGACGCCGCGTTCGACCATGGTGACGCCGAACAGGCGGTCGACGCGGGCCATGGTCAGGCGGTGGTGGGTGATGATCAGGAAGCGCGTGTTGCCTTCGCGGGCGATGTCGTCCACGAGGTCGCAGAAGCGGCCGACGTTGGCCTCGTCGAGCGGGGCGTCCACCTCGTCCAGCACGCAGATGGGCGCGGGGTTGGAGCGGAAGACGGCGAAGAGGAGCGACAGGGCCGTCAGGGCCTGCTCGCCGCCGGAAAGCAGGGAAAGAACCTGGAGCTTCTTGCCCGGCGGGCTGGCGTAGATCTCCAGGCCGGCTTGCAGCGGGTCCTCGGCGTTGACCAGTTCCAGGTGCGCCTTGCCGCCGCCGAACAGGCGGATGAACAGCTCCTGGAAATTGCGGTTCACCGTGTCGAAGGAGGCGACCAGGCGCTCCCGCGCCTCGCGGTTCAGGCTGCTGATGCCCTGGCGCAGGCGCGCGATGGCGGCGATCAGGTCTTCGCGTTCGGTTTGCAGGCTGGTGATCTGCGTTTCGAGTTCGGCGACTTCGATCTCGGCGCGCAGGTTGACCGGCCCCATGTTCTCGCGCTCGCGGGTCAGCTTGTCGAGGCGGGACTCGAGGGCGCCGACGTCGGGCATGGGCTCGTCGGGGGCGAGTTCGGCGGCGGCGCGGGTCTGTTCCGGGCGGCAGTTCAGGCGCTCGGCGATGCGCTCGGTCAGCGACTGGCCGTTCTGGAGCGCGGCTGAGACGGCGGCCTCCGCGTGGGCGCGGGCCTCGCGGGCGTCGGCAAGGCCGGATTCGGCTTGGCGAAGCGTCTTTTCGGTCTCGGCGAGGCGGGTTTCGGCCTCCGCCAGCACGTCGGCGGCGCGTTTGCGGGCGCGCTCCGCCTCGCTGATTTTGCTCAGCAGGGTCTGGCGGTCGGCCTCGATCGCGGCGGGGCGGCTTTGCAGTTGGGCGAGTTCGGCCTCGGCGGCGGACGCGCGCTGCTTCAGTTCGGCCACCCGGCCGCCGGCCCCGGCGGAGCG
>JAEZPL010000013.1 GCA_023413605.1 Pseudomonadota bacterium | reverse complement strand
TTCCTGGCCCGGCGTGGGCAAGTGGCTGATCGAGAGCATCAACCGCCGCGACTATCCGGCGCTCCAGGGCGGGGTGCTGCTGATCGCCACGACGGTGATGGCCGTGAACCTGCTGGTGGACGTCCTGTACGGCGTCCTCAATCCCCGCATCCGCCATTCGCGGTGAGGTGACGTCATGACGAGTGAAGTCCAAGCCACGGCGGTCGCCGCCACCGTCCCGACCTCGCAGCCGCCGCACCCGCTGGTCGAGTTCTGGTACCATTTCCGGCAGAACACCGGCGCCATGATCGGCCTGACGGTGATCGTCATCATCGCCCTGGTCGCGCTGTTTGCCCCGCTGGTGGCGCCGCACGATCCGAATGTCCAGTACCGCGACGCCATCCTGGTCCCGCCGGTCTGGCAGGACGGCGGAAGCTGGCGCTTCATCCTGGGCACCGACGACATCGGGCGCGACATGCTGTCCCGCCTGATCTTCGGCGCCCGCCTGTCGATGATGATCGGCCTGATCGTGGTGACCCTATCGCTGGCCGTCGGTCTGGCGCTGGGCATGCTCGCCGGCTTCTTCGGCGGGATGGCCGACGTGCTGATCATGCGCCTGATGGACATCCTGCTGTCGCTGCCCAGCCTGCTGCTGGCCGTGGTGGTGGCCGCCATCCTCGGGCCGGGGTTGGTGAACGCCATGCTGGCGGTGTCCATCGTGGTGATCCCGCATTACGCCCGCCTGACCCGCGCGGCGGTGATGGCCGAAACCAGCAAGGACTATGTGGTCGCCTCCCGCGTTGCGGGTGCCGGGCCGCTGCGCCTGATGCTGGTCGTGGTGCTGCCGAACTGCCTCGCCCCCCTGATCGTGCAGGCGACGCTGGGCTTTTCCACCGCCATCCTGGACGCTGCGGCGCTGGGCTTCCTCGGCCTCGGCGCGCAGCCGCCGACGCCGGAATGGGGCACCATGCTGGCTTCCTCGCTCCAGTTCCTCCAGCGCGCGCCGTGGGTCGTGACCTGGCCCGGCGTGGCCATCCTGGTGACGGTGCTTGCCTTCAACCTGCTGGGTGACGGGCTTCGCGATGCCCTCGATCCCAAGCTGAAACGCTGAAGCTCATCATGCCCCTTCTTGACATCAAGAACCTGTCCGTCGAGTTCACCACCCGCGCCGGCACCTTCCGCGCCGTGGACGGCATCGACCTCACCGTGGACGAGGGCGAAGTGGTGGGTATCGTCGGCGAGTCCGGCTCCGGCAAGTCGGTGACCTCGCTTGCCGTCATGGGTCTGCTGGGGTCCAACGGCAAGGTGGTGGCCGACCGCATGCAGTTCGGCGGCAAGGACCTGCTGTCCATGAGCCCGGCGCAGCGGCGGAAGATCACCGGCAAGGACGTCGCCATGGTCTTCCAGGAGCCGATGACCAGCCTGAACCCCTGCTTCACCGTCGGCTTCCAGATCATGGAGACGCTGAAGGTGCACGAGGGGCTGTCCGGCAAGGCGCTGCGCAACCGCGCCATCGAACTGCTGGAACAGGTCGGCATACCGGCCCCGGAAAGCCGCCTGTCGGCCTTTCCGCACCAGCTTTCGGGCGGCATGAACCAGCGCGTGATGATCGCCATCGCGATCGCCTGCAACCCGCGCCTGCTGGTCGCGGACGAGCCGACGACCGCGCTGGACGTGACCATCCAGAAGCAGATCCTTGATCTGCTGGTCCAGTTGCAGAAGGAACGGGGCATGGCCCTGATCCTGATCACCCACGACATGGGCGTGGTGGCGGAAACGGCGCAGCGCGTCGTGGTGATGTACGCCGGCCAAGTGGTGGAGACACGCCCGGTGGACGCTCTGTTCAACGCGCCGCGCCACCCCTACACCGGCGCCCTGCTGGACGCGCTGCCGGAGCGGGCCTTCGGCAAGCGGCGCCTGCCGACGATCCCCGGCATGGTTCCGGGCATCAGCGACCGGCCGCAGGGCTGCCTGTTCAACCCGCGCTGCCGCTTCGCCAACGAGCGCTGCCGGATGGAACGTCCGGCGCTGTTCGACGTCGACGCGGGCAAAGCGCGCTGCTTCTATCCCCTGTCCAACAACGACGGGCCCAACGCGCCCTTCGGCGCCGAGGAGGCCGTGTGATGACCGACATCCTCACGGAGACGATGCCCACGACCGGCCCGGTCGTGCTGGAGGCCATCCATCTGCGCAAGCATTACGCGGTCAAACGCGGCGCCTTCAAGCCGGCGGCGACCGTGAAGGCGCTTGACGGCGTGTCATTCCAGCTGGAAGCCGGGAAGACGTTGGCCGTTGTCGGCGAGTCCGGCTGTGGCAAGTCCACGCTGGCGCGTTCCGTCACCATGATCGAGCCGCCGTCGTCGGGCCAGCTTCTGTACGACGGGCGCGATGTGGTCGGGCGCAGCGCGGCGGAGATGAAGGAACTGCGGCGCACCGTCCAGATGGTGTTCCAGAACCCCTACGGCTCCCTGAACCCGCGCAAGACCGTCGGCTCCATCCTGACGGAGCCGCTGGTCATCAACACGCCCATGGGCAAGACCGAGCGGCGCGACAAGGCGCTGACGATGATGGCCAAGGTCGGACTGCGCCCGGACCAGATCGACCGCTACCCGCACATGTTCTCCGGGGGCCAGCGCCAGCGCATCGCCATCGCCCGCGCGCTGATGCTGAACCCGCGCGTGGTCGTGGCGGACGAGCCGGTGTCGGCGCTGGACGTGTCGATCCAGGCGCAGGTCCTGAACCTGATGATGGACCTGCAGGAGGAACTGAACCTCGCCTACCTGTTCATCTCCCATGATCTGAGCGTGGTGCGGCACATCGCCGACGCCATCATGGTCATGTATCTGGGGCGCCCGGTGGAGCACGGGCCGAAGGACGTGGTCTTCAGCCGGCCGCGGCACCCCTACACCCGCATTCTACTGGCCGCGACGCCGCGCGTGAACCCGACGCTGCGGGCGGAGCGGGTGATCCCCAAGGGCGAGTTGCCTTCGCCGCTGAACCCGCCGCCCGGCTGCCCCTTCCACAAGCGCTGCCCCTACGCGACGGAGCGGTGCGCGACGGAGGTGCCGGCCCTGCGCCCGGTCGATGAACGGCTGGTTGCCTGCCATTACGCCGAGGACATGGCGGTGTAGCGCCGCCTTTCGTCCGTGTTGCCGGATGCCGTCGGGCCGCCCTTGCGCGGCCCGATGTCGTTTCTGCGGCATGGCGTTTTCTGCGGAGTCTCGCTTTCAGCAACATCGTTTGCGGGCGGGAGAGCCAGGTTGACGCGTTTCATGCGGTCGGCACATGGCACAGCCATGTGCGAAAGGGTGATACGGCCGGTCGATCATGAAAGCCTTCATGCGCCGCCCGTATCGGCGCGCGAAATACCCAAGTATGCCTCGAATAGCATTCGTGTAAATTGCCATGGAACGAGCATTTCCGGGCGTGCCGCCGATTTTGCGGTGAAAGGTTGCGGCCTTTCCTGAATTCGCTCTACTGCTGAGTGGTGGAGTATTCGCCGCAGCCCTTCTTGCGCGATATTAACTTGACGAATGTGAATGGGAGTTTGTCTGCTTTTTCGTGCAAAGGCCGCGGCATGCGGTCGCACGAAAAGGGGAAACGACCATATGACTCTCTCTCAAGTTGAAATCCGCCCCATGGTCGCGGACGACGCGCAGGCCTTCGCCCGCTGCATGCAGCGGGTCTATGGCGATACCTACAAGCCTTTCGTTTACGACCCGGAACGGGTTCGGGAACTGTTGAAGGGCGGGTTGCTCTTCTCCGTTGTCGCCGTGACGACGGACGGAGGGATCGTGGCACACCAGGGGCTGATGAAGGAGCATGCCCGCAGCCGCATCGCAGAGGTCACGATGGGCGTGGTGGACCCCGCGCATCGCGGCGGCGGCCTGTTCAAGCGGTTGAAGGAGGTCGCCTTCGCCAAGGCCAGAGCCGATGGGGTGGTCGGCCTGTATGGAGAGGCGGTGACCATCCACGACCACTCCCAGAAGGCCAACATCGCCATGGGCGCGCGGGAAACCGGGGTGCTGCTGGACTACATTCCGGCCAAGCGCACCTTCGCCGCCTTCGATTGCCCCGGCGCGCAGCGGCAGGCAGCGGTGCTGTTCCACATCGGTCTGAATCCGGCTCCAGCGCGCACCGTCTATGCTCCGCTCGGCCACTGGAGCATGATGGAGCGGATTTATCGCCACGTTGGCCTGGACCGGCGAATGGCGATGGCCCATGTCGGAGCGCTGGGGACCTTGCCGGAGCGGGCGGACATCCGTCTGCGGTTCATGCCCGATTTCGGCGCGGCGATGATCCGCGTGGCTGAAAGCGGGCTGAACCTTGTGGAAACGGTCCGCCTGCGCCTGCGCGAAGCGGTGCTGATGGGGGCGGAGGCCGTTTTCCTCGACCTGCCGCTTGCCGATCCGGCCACGCAGATGATGACCGGACGGCTGGAGGCGTTGGGGTTTACATTCGCGGGCGTGTTCCCGGAATCCGACCAGGGCGACCTTCTGCGGCTCCAGCACCGCGGCGACCCGGACGAACCACGACCCGTTGATCCGGAACGGATTCACATGGCCACCGCCTTCGGCCGTGACCTGCTGGCCTACACGCTCGCGCAGAACGGCGCGGCGGTGCGCGGACCGGACCGCGCCGCAGGATGAGCGGGCGCAGCGTCAGGCGCCGCGGCCGGTCTTATCCTGAAGGGCGTCGATGCGCTTCGACGCTTCCGCTTTGGAGAGGTCGCCGTCGAAGGATTCGCCGGCCTCCTCGCACAAGGTCTTCAGGTAGGAAGCCTGGGCACCGGTCATGGGTTCGTCGCCGGTGGTCCAGTCCTCCGGCTTCTTGTCGCGGTTCGAATGATCGTCCCCGGTCTTGGGGTTTTCCTGCGGGTGGCTTCGGCGATCGTGCTTGGTGTTCATGAAACGTTCCTTTCGGAGTCGAAACGCTTGCCCAACATCCGGGGCGGCGGATGGTTCCGGCACGTTGACGCGGGGCCGGGTTCCTTTGGATATCCGTAGGCAAATGGCAGCGACGCGGTGCCGCGCCCAGAGCGCCGACCGATGGTTGAATTACCTCTGGAGAAGAGGGTACCCTTTTTCGCAGAAGGGCTTTTGCCCGCCGGGGGAGGACCGGTCTTCTCGCCAAAAGAAAGGGAAAACGCGATGCCGCTGATGGAGTGGAACGACAAGCTGAGCGTCGGAATCACCCAGTTCGACAACGAGCACAAGAAGCTCGTCGCCATGGTGAACGAACTGTTCGACGCGGTGCAGGGCGGGCGCGGCAAGGACGCGCTGGGCAAGATTCTGGACGGGCTGATCGCCTACACCAAGACCCACTTCGCCAACGAGGAACGCTATTTCCAGCAGCACGGCTATCCGGACCTCGCCGCCCACAAGGCGGAACACGACGCGCTGGCCAAGCAGGTGATCGCCGTCCAGCAGAAGTATCACTCCGGCGCCACCGCCACGCTCAGCATGGAGGTCATGAACTTCCTGAAGAACTGGCTGGTCAAGCACATCCAGGGCACCGACAAGAAATACGGCCCCTTCCTGAACAGCAAGGGCATAAAATAAACGGTCTTTTCCGGACGCACACGGACACAGCCCTTCCCGCCGGGCAAGCGGGAAGGGCTGTACTCTTTCTTCGTTGGCAGGCTCAGCGGCGTTTCTTGCTGCCGGGCTCGCTGACGTCCTGGACCGTTTGGCCGACCACGTCGTCGTCGCCGGTCTTGGTGGCAAGGTCGCCCAACGCGACCACGCCGACCAACCTCTTGTCGCGGTTCAGGACCGGCAGGCGGCGGATCTGCTTTTCGGCCATGATCTGCGCGGCTTCGCTGCTGTCCTGGTCATCAAAGGCATAGGCCAACTGCGGCGACATGGCGTCGGCCACCTTGGCGTTTTTCACGTCCTTGCCTTCCGCCACGGCGCGGATGGCGATGTCGCGGTCGGTCAGCGTGCCGACGAGCCGGTCGTTGTCGCCCACCGGCAGGAATCCGATGTTCGCATCGCGCATCATGCGCGCCGCATCCTGAAGTGGGGTGTCGGGGTTCACAAGCTCGACCTGTCGGGTCATGATGTCCCGGATCTGCATGACGCTCTCCCTTGGGGGCGCCCCCTCTGCCGGGATTGCCGGCGGCGCCGGCACTTATCGCCAGGGTTGAAGGCGCCCGGTGATGACTTGCCGGAAAAAAAACCGGGGTGCCTGTCCGAAAGTTCCGTGACAAAGCCCGTAACCCGGCCTCCCGCTTCGGGAACTCTTGACCGGGGCCGGGGTTCATTGGTGGACGGGCGAATTCCTGCGGGCGAATTCCTGGATGACTCCGTCATCGCGCAATGCCGGCGAAGGTGCGCCGATGAGGCAACCGATTCAGTTGACCCGGTTCGCTGCCCAAGGAACGCCCCGCACGACGGGCGACGGACCCGCGCGTCCGTCAGCCTGCCCGTCTGCGAGCCCGTCAGCCAGAATGCGCATCGCCAAGCCGGCCGGCATTTTCCACACCGACATCATTCTTGCCATCGCTCTCCGTACGCACGCCCCCGGCACGCACGGCGCACGGGAGCATCTCCATCATCGATAGGAGGCAGGCATATGGAAGAGCAGTGGCTCCTCAAGGCCAAATTCACGGCCTTCAATTTGACGGCGCTGGTATTCGTCCTGGTGCTTTACCTGCAAGGTTGGCTGGACCGGGTTCTGACGGGTCACATCGCGGTTGCAACGGCCATCATCGCGACGGTGTTCGTGATCGGCCTGATCATGTCCGCCTACCGGGTCTGGAAGATCGGCGGGGAACTGGACAAGGCCAAGGCCGGCTCCGGCCGCATCTCCTCGGTGGAAAGCGAGCGGGCGTTGGAAATCCGCCTGTTTTCCCGCATTTCACACCTTCAGCACATCGCCAACGCGCTGGGCATGCTGGGCCTGATCGGCACGGCCTGGGGCTTCAGCCTGTTCGCCGCGAACATCACGCCGGACATGGTCGGCAACGCGTCCTCCGCCGGGCAGATGGTGACGACCCTGGCCAGCGGCCTGGGGGTCGCGATCTACGCGACCATGCTGGGGGGCGCGCTGTGCCTCTGGACCACCTGCAACCTCCAGCTTCTGCGCGGGGCCACGGCGTCGCTCTGCGCGCTGATCATGGACGAGGCGCATGCCCGCCGGCGGGCGCCGACCGTGCCCGGTGCCGCGACCTTCAACCCGACACAGGCCACCGCCTTCAACACGCTCAGCGGTGAGGCGACGCCATGAACGACTTCCTTGGCGAGGACCAAACCGGGGTGCTCGTCGCGCGGGATCTGCTGACGCTGCTGCTGTGCGGCTTCGTCGCCTGCGCCGTTCTTGCGGTGCCGTTCATCAACGAATCGAAGAAGGCCGAGGGAAGCCAGCAGAATTCGCAGTCATCGGCCACCGGCATGGAGCCGCCCGGCAACGTCATCATCGAGGCGCGCTGGGACGACAAGCTGCGCACCGACGTGGACCTGTGGGTCCAGGCGCCGGGGGACGTGCCGGTCGGCTATTCCAACAAGTCGGGGCTGATCTTCAACCTGCTGCGCGACGATCTCGGCGCCTACGCCGACCCGACCGAGATCAACTTCGAGACGTCCTATTCCCGGGGGGTTCCGCCCGGCGAGTACACGGTCAACGTCCATTTGTTCCGCAATCTTGAAAACGTCTTTCCCGTTTGGGTCAGGGTGGTCGCCCGCGTGAAATCCGAACATGAATCGGGGGCCGCCACCGTCGCCGCCACGCGTGTCCAACTGGATTTCGAAGGGCAGGAGATCACGGCCTTCCGGTTCAACCTGACCGAAAAGGGCGAACTGGTGCCGGGGTCGCTGAACGCCGTGTCCAAGCCGCTCCGATCCGCGAAGAACTGACCCGCTTTAGCGAGAGCACGCCCATGGAAAGCCTGACCGTCATTTTCGGGTTCGTCGCCATCGTCACGCTCCTGCTGGTGCTGTCCGCCCTGCGGTGGGCGCGCAACCGGATGGCGCGGGCGATCATACTGATCCTGTTCGCGCTGATGCTGCCGGCCGCCTACGCGGCACCGGCCACCCTTCTCGGGCGCGCCAAGCCGGTCACCATGGAGTGGCTGGGCACGCAAGTGCCGGAGGCGACGGTGCTCAGCGCCACGATGGTGGAGAACGAGGCCATCTACGTGACGCTGCTGTGGCAGCAGGCGCCGAACCTGTACCGGCTTCCCTGGGACCGCCGCATGGCCGAGCAGCTTCAGGAGGCCCAGCGCGAGGCCCAGCGCAACGGCACCCATCCGATGATGCGGCTGCCCTTCGAACGGTCCTGGGACGACCG
>JAEZPL010000011.1 GCA_023413605.1 Pseudomonadota bacterium | reverse complement strand
AGGCAGAACAGCGCGAGGTAGAAGGCCATCAGGTCGGCGGAAGCCACCGCCAGGGCGACGCAGGCGGCGTTCAGCGCCATGCCGACGAACAGCATCGGCGCCAGCCCATAGCGCTGGATCAGCGCGCCCGCGAAGAAGGACGGGGCGTACATGCCGACCATGTGCCACTGGATGATGTTGGCGCCGTCGTCGATGCTGTGATGCCCGGCCACGGCGGCCAGCGGCGCCGCCGTCATCACCAGCATCATCACGGCGGAGCCGATGACGTTGTTGGCGACCGACGCGACGAAGATCGGCTGGCGCGCCACCACGGCGAAGGGGCGGGCGGGCTCGTCCGCCGTCCGGTCGCCGGCCGGCGCGTGCGTCGCGTCGCGGTAGAGGCCGACCAGCAGCGCCATCGACAGCAGGCCCAGCAGCGCGACCATCAGATAGGCCCCGGCGAACAGGGCGGTGGGGAACAGATCCTTGCTCCAGGCCGCCAGCAGGGGGCCGAGGATCGCGGCGGCCACGCCGCCGGTCAGCACGCGCGACACGGCGCGGCTTTTCTCGTCCGGCCCGACGGCGTCGGCGGCGGCGAGGCGGTAGTATTGGGCGAAGGCCTGGAACACGCCGACCGCGGCGGTGCCGGCGCAGAAGACCCAGAAGTCCTCGTGCACCACCGCCCACACCGACACCGCCCCGCCAATGGCCCCGGCCAGCGCGCCGAGCGCGAAGCCCGCCCGCCGCCCCAGCCGCTGCATCAGGAAGGACGCCGCCAGCGTGACCACCGCGCCCGACACCGTGATCAGCGCGAAGGGCAGCGTCGCCAGCATCTTGTCCGGCGCCAATTGATAACCGGTCAGCCCGGTCAGCGTCAGGTCGATGGAGATCGCGGCGGTGAACAGCCCCTGGCACAGGGCGAGAATCCAGGCATCCCGGCGTCCGGGAGATGGGGCGAGAGACATGGCGGGACCTCCGGTCGACCAGCTGTTGGGTGGTCGGGAAATCCTAGCGGGGTGGCGCTTGGCAGCAATGACAACGGGGCGTCAGATCCTGCCAGTGTGGAGAGGGTGGGGGCACCAATACAACCACTCTGCGTCCCGTTTACCCAAAGACCACATCGTCCCGGATGCACGACACCATATGCCCTGGCGCCACCTCGCGCGGGGTGCGGGCCGCGGGCTCCGCGCAGGCCGGCAGGGCATGCGGGCAGCGGGTGCGGAAGACGCAGCCCGACGGCGGGTTCATCGGGCTCGGCACGTCGCCTTCCAGCAGCATGCGCTGCTTGGGCGCGTCGGGGTCCGGTTCCGGCGCGGCGGAGAGGAGAGCGCGGGTGTAGGGGTGGCGGGGGCGGTCGTAGAGGCTGTCGCTCGGCGCCAGCTCCATCAGGCGGCCGAGGTACATCACGGCCACCCGGTCGCTGATGTAGCGCACGACGGCGAGGTCGTGGGCGATGAACAGCACGGCCAGCCCCAGTTCCCGCTGCAAGTCGCCCAGCAGGTTGACGACCTGCGCCTGCACCGACACGTCGAGCGCCGAGACGGGCTCGTCCGCGACGATGAAGTCCGGCTCCACGGCCAGGGCACGGGCGATGCCGATCCGCTGGCGCTGGCCGCCGGAGAACTCGTGCGGGTAGCGGTCCATGGCGTCGGCGGTCAGGCCGACCTTCTGAAGCAGGGCGGCGATGCGGTCGCGGCGGTCGGCCTTGGTGCCTATGTTGTGGATGGTCAGCGCCTCCCCGATCACGTCGCGCACGCGCTGACGCGGGTCCAGGCTGGCGTAGGGATCCTGGAAGACGATCTGCATCCGGCGGCGCAGCGCGCGCATCTTCGCCGGGGGCAGTCCGGTGATCTCCTCCCCGTCGAAGCGGATGGAGCCGGCGGTGGGCTCGATCAGCCGCAGCAGGCTGCGCCCGGCCGTGGTCTTGCCGGAACCGGACTCGCCGACCAGCCCCAGCACCTCCCCCCGGTTCAGGTCGAAGGACAGGTCGTCCACCGCCTTCACCCAGCCGACGGGGCGTTGCAGAAGCCCGCCGCGGATGGGAAATTTCTTTTCCAGGCCGCGGACTTGGAGCAGGGGTTGGGTCGTCACGGCAGGTCTCTCCAGCGGCGGCAGCGGGCGAAATGGCGGACGGAATGGTCTGGGCCGACCGGCTCCAGCGCCGGCTCGGCGGCGGTGCAGGCGGGTTCGGCGTAGGGGCAGCGCGGGGCGAAGGTGCAGCCCTTGGGGCGGTTCATCGGGCTGGGCACGTTGCCGGGTATGGCCTCCAGGCGGGCGGCCTCGCCGCGCCTCTGCCCCAGGTGCGGCATGCAGGCGAGCAGGCCGCGCGTGTAAGGGTGCCGCGGATTCTTGAAAAGGGAGCGGACGTCGCCTTCCTCCACCACGCGGCCGGAATACATGACGACGACCCGGTGCGCGATCTCCGCCACCACGCCCAGATTGTGCGTGATGAACAGGATGGAGGTGCCCGTCTCCGCCTGAAGGCGGCGCATCAGGTCCAGGATCTGCGCCTGGATGGTGACGTCCAGCGCGGTGGTCGGCTCGTCGGCGATCAGCAGGGTGGGGCGGCAGGCCAGCGCCATGGCGATCATCACGCGCTGGCGCATGCCGCCGGACATCTGGTGCGGATACTCGTCCAGCCTCCGTTCCGCCGCCGGGATGCCGACCTTCTTCAGCATGGCCAGAGCCTCCGCCCGCGCCGCCTTGCGGTCCAGCCCCTGGTGATAGCGCAGCGCCTCCCCGATCTGGTCGCCCACGGTGTAGACGGGGTTCAGCGAGGTCATCGGCTCCTGGAAGATCATGCCGATCTCGTTGCCGCGGACGCCGCGCATCTCCTTCTCGGACAGGCGGGCGAGGTCTCGGACCCGGCCGTCACGGCCGCGGAACAGGATCTCGCCCCCGGCGATGCGGCCGGGTGGCGTGGGGATCAGCCGCATGACCGACAGGCTGGTCACCGACTTGCCGCTGCCGGATTCGCCGACGACGGCCAGAGTCTCGTTCCGGCGCACCTGGAACGAGACGCCGTCCACCGCCTTCGACACGCCGGGATCGGCGGCGAAGTGGGTTTCCAGGTTGCGGATGTCCAGCGTGATGTCCGCGTCCATCGCACAATCGGTCATCGCCGGGGCTCCCTTATGATGATGTCAGCGGGTGCAGCCGCGGGCGGCGACCGGCCATTCACCGATCACCTCGCCGTTCCGGCTGACCGCCATGCGGTCGTGCAGGTTGCTGACGACGCAGACGTGGTTGGGCAGGATGCGCACGCGCTCGCCGATGGCCGGCCTCGACGCGCAGGCGGAGAGATCGACCACCGCGTGCTCCTCGTTCACGCGGGTGATGACCGCGTCGGGGTAGTCGAGGACCAGGCCGTAGCCCTCGCCCACGGACGGGGCGACGCGGTCGCTGGACAGGGTCTTCGACCCGGCATCCAGCACGGCGCGGTCCTCGGTCGGGCGGCTGACCACGGTGGCGACGACGTGCACGGCGCACTCGTCCAGCGTCGCCACGCCGGCGCCGACCGTCGCGCGGTCATGATAGATGTAGGTGCCGACGCGCAGCTCCGTCACGCCGGGCAGCTCGTGCGTGTCCCAGCAGCCGGGGGTGCCGCCGACCGACACGGTTTGCAGCGGGATGCCGGCCTCGTCGAGCAGCTTGCGGGCCTCGGCCACGAAGGGCACGGTGCGGGGGCCGCGCGGGTAGGTCATCAGGCCGCGAAAGGCGGTCAGCCCGTTGCCGTTGGCGCGGCGGGCGAGCGTCAGCGCGTCTTCCGCCGTCTGCACGCCGCAGCGGCCGTCGCCGCTGTCGAACTCCACGAGGATGCCGATCTCGACGCCGGCCTGTCGCGCGGCGGCGGCCACGGTGTCGAGCGC
>JAEZPL010000010.1 GCA_023413605.1 Pseudomonadota bacterium | reverse complement strand
TGGCGGTGGTGCGCGACCGGGATGGATCGCCGCTGTCCACCCTGTTTCCGCCGGGCGACGGCACGGTGGACCTGGACGCCGACGGCTTCCTCGTCACGTCGGTACCGATGTTCTTCGTGGTCCGGCGCGACCTCGTTCCCGGCTGGGAGGAGGATGTCAACTTCTGCGACGACGTCGTCTTCAACGTGCAGGTCCTTGACCGAGTCGGGCTGCTGCCGCTCGTCCTCCGGCCGCTCTACGAATACCGGCAGCGGGAGGGTTCCATCACCTTCTCCACCGACAGCGGGGACCGGGCGGAGCGTTGTTACCGCCATGTCCTGGGCCGGCTGGCGGGTGACGGGCTGCGCATCGCGGACTCGTCCCTGCGCGGGCGCTTCGCCGCCGCGGTGGAGGCCAAGCGCGCGCTGAACGCCGCCTACGAGGCCGCCCACAGGGCTGGCCGCTGCACCAACTTTCAGGAATTCCTGGCCCTGCGGGAAAACTCTCTCGCCGGGTAAGCGCCGATCGGGCTCAGATGCGTGATCAGCCCGACGCCCGGCCGGTACCGGTGCAACGCCAGGGCCGACGGCTCCTCCGTCCAGCGGTAGGGAGGTTCCGGGGTCAGGTCCAGCGCGATCTGGTAGGCCACGGATGGCGCCACATAGCCGTAGGCCCCGTTCCAATTCAGCGCCGTCTGCCGGTGCGTGTGGCCGCACAGCACGGCCAGCACGTTCGGACAGGCCCGCACCAGCCGGCCCAGCTCCTCGGCCCCCTCCAGGCAGCGCAGCGTGTCCAGGAAGGCCAGCCCGGTGTCGAAGGGCGGGTGGTGCAGGGCGATGATGGTCGGGCGCTCCGGCTGTTCGGCCAGCCGCTCCGCCGTCCAGGCGATGCGCCGGGCGCACAGCGCCCCCACGGGGCTGCCGGGCACGGCCGAGTCCAGCACCAGGACGCGGACGGGGAAATCCTCCACCGTGTATTGGATGAACTCCCCCTCCATCGGCATCCAGCCGGAGGAGGCGAAGGTGCGGCGCAGGCCGTCCCGGTCGTCGTGGTTGCCGGTCACCACGCGGTAGGGAATGGACAGAGGCTCCAGCAACGCGGCCAGCGCCTCGTACTCGCCCGGCTTCGGGCCGTTGATCAGGTCCCCGGTGATCAGCACCAGATCGGGGCGCGGGTCCAGCGCGTTCAGATGGGCGACCGCGGCGGCCAGGCGGGCGTTGGTGTCGTAGTCCGTGCTGGGGGCTGTGCCGGGGGCCGTCACATGCAGGTCGGACATTTGGGCGATCAGCATGGGGCATCCCTTCGGCAAGGCATGAAGCTCATCCACATCGCCGATTTTGAAACGTCGGGCAAGCATTCCGTCGGACAGAAAAACTTCTTTTAAGGTTCTTCGCCTACAGTGGTCGTCGGTTTGGTTGATCTGCACCGGGATGGGGTATGTCCGCCTCCGTTTCCGCCTCCTGCCTGCTCGGGCGCCTGCTGGCCAGCGGAAAGTTCTGGCTGAAGCGCGCCCGCATCGACGCCGCCCACCTCACCGGGGACACCCCCGCCGCCGGCCCTGACGGCGTGCTGCTGGCCGATCTGCGGATCGAATGCGGCCGGATTCGCGCGATTCTCCCCGCCGGGGAGGCCCCTTGCTGCGCGCCGGGCCTCGCGCTGGACGGCGGCGTGGTTCGTCCGCGGACGGCCGATGGCCGCATCGGGCCGGACGAACCCGCGGATTTGTCGTTGTTTCCGGCCGAAAGTGGGAGCGCGAGCGGGCGGCTGGATATACAGGGCGGGCAGATGGTACCGCCCGCCGGTCTCCCGTATAATGTGTAACGACGCGCAACCTTCTCGACTCCGGAAGTGAACTGAACGATATAGTTCAGTGTGCCGGCCGCAATTTATCGCGGCCCGGTAGAAACGAAACGTCCCGCCGGCCCAGTGCCGGGCGGCGGGCTTGTGCGAGTCCCGTTTCCATGCGCCACATGCTCCGCATCGTCGCACTTCTGGTTCTGATCGCCCTCGGCGGTGGCGCCTACTGGTACTTCGTCAAGCAGGGCGGCACCATTAACACGCTGCTGGCGGGCACGGTTCCGGCACCCGGCGGCGCGTCCAGCGGCCAGAAGGCGGGCGGCGGGGGTGCTCCGGGGGGCGGCATGCCGCCGACGCCGGTGGAGGCGGTGCCGGTCAAGGTGGGGGCGGTGTCGCGCACGGTGACGGCGGTCGGCTCGCTGCTGTCCAACGAATCGGTCGTCATCCGGCCGGAGGTCGCTGGCAAGGTCGCCGAGATCGCCTTCCAGGAAGGGCAGGCCGTCAAGAAGGGCGCGCTGCTGGTCAAGCTGGACGACAGCGTAGCGCGCGCAACCCTGGCCCAGGCGCAGGCCAGCATCGCCTTTTCCCGCGCCGAACTGGCCCGCGCGGAGGAGTTGTTCCGCCAGAACACAGGCCCCGCCCGCAACCGGGAACAGGCGCAGGCGAAGCTCCAGGCCGACGAGGCCGCGGTGCAGCTCGCCAAGGCGCAGCTTGAGAAACTGACCCTGACCGCTCCCTTCGACGGGGTGCTGGGCCTGCGCAAGGTGTCGGTGGGCGACGTGATCGCGTCCGGCAAGGACATCGTGAACCTGGAGGCCATCGACACGCTGAAGCTCGACTTCCGCGTGCCGGAGGCCTACCTGCCGGCGGTCAAGGTCGGGCAGACGCTGAACGTCGCGGTCGACGCCTTTCCCGGCCGGACCTTCGACGGCACGGTGATCGCCATCGACCCGCTGGTGGACGTGAACGGCCGCGCCGTCGCCATCCGCGCCCGCGTCGCCAACACCGACGGCAGCTTGCGCCCCGGCCTGTTCGCCCGCGTCCGGCTGACCATCGACGAGCACCTCAACGCCGTGCTGGTGCCGGAACAGGCGATCGTCGCCTTCGGCAACAACCAGTTCGTCTTCAAGGTCGTGGAGGGCAAGGTCGCCCAGACCCCGGTGAAGCTGGGCGAGCGCCGCAACGCGGAGGTGGAGATCACCAACGGGCTGAGCCCCGGCGACGTGGTGGTGACCGCCGGCCAGTTGAAGATCCGCGACGGCGCCCCGGTGGCGGTGGTCAACAACAAGCCGGCCGGGAGCTGATCCGATGGTCCTGTCCGACATTTCGATCCGCCGGCCGGTCCTGGCGACGGTGATGAGCCTTGCGCTCATGCTGATCGGCCTCGTCTCGTACCAGCGCCTGTCGGTGCGCGAATATCCCAAGATCGACGAGCCCGTCGTCACGGTGGAAACCACCTACAAGGGCGCGTCGGCCGAAATCATCGAAACCCAGGTCACCCAGATCCTGGAGGACAGCCTGTCCGGCATCGAGGGCATCGACGTGATGTCCTCCATCAGCCGTGCGGAGAAAAGCCAGATCACCCTGCGCTTCCGTCTGGACCGCAACGTGGACGTGGCCGCCAGCGACGTGCGCGACCGCACCGGCCGCGTGCGCGCCCAGCTGCCGAACGAGATCGACGAGCCGGTGATCGCGAAGGTCGAGGCCGACGCGCAGCCCATCATCTACCTCGCCTTTTCCTCCGACCGGCATTCGCCGCTGGACGTGACGGACTTCGCCGACCGCTACGTCAAGGACCGCTTGCAGAACCTGCCCGGCGTGGCCCAGGTGCGCATCTTCGGCGAGCGGCGCTTCGCCATGCGCCTGTGGCTCGACCCGCAGCGCATGGCCGCCTACCGCGTCACCCCGCAGGACGTGGAAAACGCGCTGCGCAAGCAGAACGTGGAAATTCCGGCCGGCCGCGTGGAAAGCAAGGCGCGCGAGTTCACGGTGGTGTCGGAAACGGATCTGCGCACGCCGGCGGAGTTCGACAGCATCATCCTGCGCGACGAGGGCGGTTATCTGGTCCGCCTGAAGGACGTCGGCCGCGCCGAGATCGGCGCCCTGGACGAGCGCGTCAGCGCCCGCTTCAACGGGCGACCCGCGGTGGCCATCGGCGTCGTCAAGCAATCCACCGCCAACCCGCTGGACGTGTCGAAGGCGGTGAACAACGCCCTGCCGCTGATCCGTACCGCCCTGCCGGACGGCATGGGCGTGGATGTCGGCTATGACAGCTCCGTCTTCATTGCGAAGTCCATCGACGCGGTGTTCAGCACGATCTTCGAGGCGATCGTGCTGGTGGTGCTGGTCATCTTCTTCTTCCTGCGCAGCCTTCGGGCCACGCTGGTGCCGCTGGTGACCATCCCGGTGTCCCTGGTCGGCGGTTTCGCGCTGATGTACGCCTTCGGCTTCTCGGTCAACACGCTGACGCTTCTGTCCATGGTGCTGGCCATCGGCCTCGTCGTGGACGACGCCATCGTGATGCTGGAGAACATCTACCGCCACGTGGAAGAGGGCATGCCCCCCTTCCAGGCGGCGCTGAAGGGATCGAAGGAGATCGGCTTCGCGGTCATCGCGATGACCATCACGCTGGCCGCGGTCTACGCGCCGATCGGCTTCATGACCGGCCGCACCGGCCGCCTCTTCTCCGAATTCGCGCTGACGCTGGCGGGTGCGGTGATCGTGTCGGGCTTCGTGGCCCTGACCCTGTCGCCGATGATGTGCTCCAAGATGCTGAAGCACCAGACGAAGCACAATATTTTCTACAACCTGATCGAAGGCTTCCTGAACGGGATGACCAGTGGTTACCGCGCGCTGCTGCGACTGTCGCTGCGCGCCCGCCCGCTGGTGCTGCTGATCGGGGTGGGCGTGGCGGCGCTCAGCTACACGCTGTTTGCCGGCCTGAAATCGGAACTGTCGCCGGTGGAAGACCGCGGCACCATCGTCGGCATCGCCATCGCCCCGGAAGGCTCGACGCTGGACTACACCGAAGGCTACGCCAAGCGCATGGAAGCGCTGTTCCGCGAGATTCCGGTGCTGGAGAAGTTCTTCGTCGTGGTCGGCTTCCCGGTGGTGAACCAGGGCATCAGCTTCGTCCGCCTCGTCGATTGGGACCAGCGCGACGTGAAGCAGCAGGCGATCACCGCGCAGCTGTTTCCGAAGATGTTCGGCATTCCCGGCATCCTGGCCTTCGCCACCAACCCGCCGTCGCTGGGGCAGAGCCCGGTGGAGAAGCCGGTCAACTTCGTCATCCAAAGCTCGCTGCCCTACGCCGAGCTTCAGAAGATGGTCGACAGCCTGCTGGCCGAGGCGCGGAAGTTCCCCGGCCTGACCAACCTGGACACCGACCTGAAGCTGAACAAGCCGGAACTGCGCATCACCATCGACCGCGACAAGGCGGCCGACCTGGGCGTGGACGTGGAAACGGTGGGCCGCACGCTGGAAACGCTGCTGGGCGGCCGGCAGGTCACCCGTTTCAAGAAGGAAGGCAAGCTGTACGACGTGATCGTCAAGGTCGCGGACATCGACCGGCGCAACCCGGACGACATCGCCTCCATCTACGTGCGCGGCACGCCGCCCGTGGCGTCGATGACCGGGGTGGGGACGACCACCGGGGCGATGATCTCGCTCGCCAACCTCGTCCACATCGAGGAGCGTGTGGCGCCGAAGGAGCTGAACCACTTCAACAAGCTGCGCTCGGTCACCATCACCGCCACGCTGGCGCCGGGCACCTCGCTGGGCGAGGCGCTGGGCTACCTCCAGGCGGCGGCGGACCGCGTGCTGCCGGTCACCGCCCAGACCGACTATGCCGGCCAGAGCCGCGAGTTCCGCGAGTCGGCGACGGGTCTGTACTTCGTCTTCGTGCTGGCGTTGGCCTTCATCTATCTGGTTCTGGCCGCCCAGTTCGAGAGCTTCATCGACCCCTTCGTCATCATGGTGACGGTGCCCCTGTCGATGACCGGCGCCCTGGCGGCCCTGCATTTCACCGGCGCCACGATGAACGTGTACAGCCAGATCGGACTCGTCACGCTGGTCGGCCTGATCACCAAGCACGGCATCCTGATCGTGGAGTTCGCCAACCAACTCCAGCGCGAGGGTGTGGAGATCCGCAAGGCGGTGGAGGAGGCGGCCGTGCTGCGCCTGCGCCCCATCCTGATGACCACCGGCGCCATGGTGCTGGGCGCCGTCCCGCTCGCCAACGCTCACGGGGCCGGCGCGGAGAGCCGGCAGGCCATCGGCGCGGTGATCGTCGGCGGCATGATGCTGGGCACTTTGCTGACCCTGTTCGTCGTGCCGACGGTCTACAGCTACATCGCCAAGAAGAAGCCCTTCCCGGCGGAAGAGGACAAGGCCGTTCCTCCGCACGGGGCGGCGGCGCATCCGGCGGAGTGATCGTCCCTTTCCCGGGGTCGAGAGCGGGCTGGATCATCTCCACCCACGCCGCCCCGGCCTCGATCCGCCAGCCGTTGGAATGAACGGGTGGTCTGGATCGTTCGTGGCCATGCCGTTGGACGGCAAGGGCCCACACCCCCGGCATGTTCGTCAATTTTTCATTTCGGGTGGGCTTCGATGCCCGAAATTCCTTGGTCCGCGCCGCGCCGGGCATCACGGCGAAGGCTTCCAGGGTCTTCAAGTCCAGCATAGGCCGCACCATGTTCGGGTGGGCCGCGGTTATCGAATGCCATTGTCAAGTGCGCAAGAGGTCACGGCGACGCCGTGATCGCCCATGTCGCTTGACACGGTACGGGACTCAGGTATTTTCGCTTTTTGAAACCGATGAGTTTCATTTTTCTTTGATATGAAATTCTGGCTCTCCGACCGGAAAGGCCACCTGATGCCCTTCGACGCGGCACCGAACTGGCGCCAGAAACGTCGCGAAGCGATCCTCGCGGCGGCGTCGGCCCTGTTCGCGCAGCGCTCCTACGCCGACGTCCAGATGGACGAGGTGGCGAAGCAGGCCGGCGTGGGAAAGGCGACGCTGTACCGCTATTTCCCGTCCAAGGAAGACTTGTACCTGGAATCGCTCGGGCGCGCGCTGGACGAGCTGGACGAGCGCCTCGCCGCTCCGCCGCCGGCCGACGCCGCCCCGCGGGAACGGCTGACCGCCATGGTGTCGGCCCTGATCGACATTCTGGCGGAGCAACTGCCGACGCTGAAGCTGCTCGGCGGCGATCACTCCAACCTCGCCGAGGAGGGACGCCGCCTGTTGCGCCGCCGCTCCGCACGCATCGCCGCGTCGTTGCGGACGGTGCTGGAG
>JAEZPL010000769.1 GCA_023413605.1 Pseudomonadota bacterium | reverse complement strand
GGGTCGTCCGCAATTTCGCGGCCGAGGCCGGCATGCTGGGCATCGACTACAACGTGGTCGAAGCGTTCGACGGCGTGTGGAAGTCCACCATCGAAGGCTCGCCCGGCCCGACCTGGGGCGTGCTGGACGCCGACCGGGCGCCGAAGTGGCCGCTGGCGGGCGACGTGCCGGCCCCCTACGGCGACCGCGTCGGCGCCGGCGTGGCGCTGGCCCTCGGCCTCGCCCTGTCGGCCTGCGTCGCCTTCCGCCGCCGGACCAACATGACCTTCGCGCTGGCCGCCTCGGTCGGCGCCAACATCATCGGCTTCGGCGTCGGGTCCGCCGTTGCCGGCGCCTATGGCGAGTATCTGACCTTCGGCGCCGTCACCACCTGGGGCTCCGCCTTCCTGCTGGGCGCGCTGATGATGGGCGTCGCCTTCGCCGACCTGACGGACGTGGTGCGGCGCCTGTTCACCGGCCGCGCGCCGGAACTGCTGCCGCGCACCCCGGCCAAGGCCGACGACGGCGCGCTGGAGCACAAGCCGATGGTCTCCGTCCACGTCGCCGCCTGCCGCGAGCAGCCCGACGTGCTGGCCGCCACGCTGACCTCGCTCGCCCGTCTGGACTACCCGAACTACGAGGTCGTCGTCCTCATCAACAACACCGAGGACGAGGCGCTGGTGCGCCCGGTCGAGGAGCTGTGCGCCGAGCTGGGTCCGAAGTTCAAGTTCCACTGGTACAAGACGATCAGCGGCTTCAAGGCCGGCGCACTGAACGCCGCCCTGCGCCACACCGACCCGGCCGCCGAGATCGTCGCGGTTCTGGACGCGGACTACACCGTCTCCCCGGACTGGCTGACCAAGCTGGCCCCGACCTTCGCCGACCCCGCCGTGGGCATCGTGCAGGCCCCGCAGGAGCACCGCGACGGCCACGAGACCCCGCTGAAGGCCGCCATGACCGCGGAATACCGCCCCTTCTTCGACGTCGGCATGCAGGAGGGGCTGGCGACCCAGGCCTTCATCTGCCACGGCACGATGATCATGCTGCGCCGCTCCGCCATGGAGCAGGTCGGCGGCTGGTCGGAAGAAGGCATCTGCGAGGACACCGAGCTTGGCATCCGCATCCTGTCGGCCGGCTACCGCGCCGCCTACACGGACGAGCGGCTGGGCCAGGGCCTCGCCCCGGACAACTTCATGCAGTTCCGCAAGCAGCGCGACCGCTGGGTGTTCGGCTCCACGCAAATCCTGCGCGCCCACTGGAGGAAGTTCCTGCCGGGCGCCACGGCCCTGAGCCCGGCCCAGAAGTTCGGCTACCTGTCCAACTGGGCGCGCTGGTGGTCGGACGCGGTGGGTGTGCTGGCCGCCGGTGCGGCGATCGTCTGGACCTTCGCGTCGCTGGTGCTGCCGCTGCACCTGCCGCCGGTCGAAGCCACCGCCGCCGTGCTGGGCGCGCTGGTCCTGCGCGCCGGGTCGAGCCTGCTGGCATCCCGCTACGCCTCGGGCAACTCGTGGAAGGAAAGCGTCGGCGCCTGCGCGGTCGGCATGGCCCTGTCCACCACCGTGGCGATGGCGGCCCTGCGCGGCGTGTTCCGCAAGCGTGACGCCTTCCGCGTCACCGCCAAGGGCGGCAAGCGGGCCCCCAGCCGCTTCTGCGCCAAGCCGGAAGCGTACCTTTCGGGCGCCCTGCTGGCGGCCTCGGCGACCGCGGCCCTGGCGAACCCGCTGGGCACCCTGTCGCTGGAGCTTTGGTCGGTCCTGCTGTTCGCGATGGCGGTGCCGAACCTGATGGCGGTGAGCTTCGCGATCGGCGACATGCTGCCGGCCCGTGCCCCGCGCCCGGTGGCGCTGCCGGCCCCGCAGGCCGCCGGCCAGACGGGCAGCCAGCCCGCCGCCCAGAAGGCCGCCAACCAGCCGATCACCGCGTAACGTCCGACCAACACGGAAAGGCCCTCTCCCCAACCAGGGAGAGGGCCTCTTTTCTTTCTCCCTCCCCTGCGAAGCGGGGGAGGGTCGGGGAGGGGGCAGGCGAACGCAGTTCAGCGCCGGCCCTGCTTCTGCACGGTGATGACCTGCTGCTTGGCGACATTGCCCTGGCCGATGGCGCCGTTGAAGGCGCTGTTGACGTTGTTGACCTGCACGCCGCCGTTGGCGAGGGCGGCCGGCAAGTGCGGCAGCGGGCCGAAGTTGGACGTGATCGGGTCAATGCCTCCACCCGCGCCGCCACCCGCACCGGCAGCCGGTGCCCGACCGCCCTTGCCGAAGAAATCGCTGCCGAAGCCGCCGCCGAAGAACTTGTCCGGGTTGCCCGAATTGCCGCCCTTGGGCTTCGGCGCGGGGGCCTGTGCGGGGGCCGTGGCCGTTGCCGGAACCGCGGCCGGGGCGGCCTCCGGGGCGGCTGTGACGCCGGCATCCGGCGGCAGGTCGCCGGCCAGCGGGACGCCCTGCTGGAAGTTCTGACTGCTCACGTTGCCGTCGCCAAAGGTCAGCGACAGCGAACTGTCGAAGTTGTTCACGATGAACGGCGCGTCGATGAAGTTGAAGTTCGGCGTGACCGGCTCGACCGGCGGCTGGCGGCTGGCGGCCAGCGCCTGGCCCTTGCTGAAGCCGCCCAGCAACCCCGCGTCGCCGCGGATCTTGGTGATGGCCTGCTGCGACAGCGACGAGCGGCTGACGTTCGGGTTGGTGACCGTGGCGCCCGGAGGCGCGCCGCGCGGCGCGGCGTTGGCGAACACCGGCTGGCGCGGCATCAGGGGCGGCATCCCCATGCCCATGCCCATCGACATGCCGACCGTCGCCCCAATGCGCGGATCGACCGCGAATCCGCCCGCGTCCTGCGCGGCGGCGGTTCCGCCCATCAGCGCCAGTGCGGCAAACCCGGAGAGCAGAGCGGTGCGGACCATGACAAGCTCCTTGCGTTCGGCAGCGCGTTCGGCAGCCATCGTTCGGGGTTCTGGTGCGCATCCTGGGGGAAAGGCCGGCGCCCCGCTGTGAGGCGGGCCACATTCGGGATGACATCCACCCCGATGAATGGATGTTCCGATCAATGGACGCTGAGCGGCCTCAAATCCTGCTGGTGCAGGGTGGCGTCGGCCAGCGCACGGCTGCGGAACTGCCACAGCCGGGTGCCGTCCGCGCCGTAGGCGATGTAGCGGGTCCGGCCCCGGCGGGTCACCGCCTTGACATAGGCGCAGTCGAGCAGTCCGAACTGGGCGAGGCGGTCGCGGACGACCGCATCCAGGTCATCGGGAAGCGGCATCGGGCATCCTCGGCTTCAGGTAACGGCCATCATGGCGTCCCTATCCATGTCGTTGCGCACTTCCTCCTCGAAAGGCGCGCTGCGGCCGAAGGGACGGTCGAGGCCGTGGTTCATGTCCGGCGGCATGGACGGCATCGTCATCGGCGGCATGGCCATTGGAGGCAATGAGATGGGGGGCATTGGCTTCAGGTCGGGCTGCACGGAGCCGCGCCGGCATGTGGTGGTGCCGTTGACGGTGTCGCAGGTCAGAGCGCTCGGCCCCGTCGCGCAACTGGTGTTGCCGTTCACCGTCTGGCAAGCCAGCGAGCCCTGGCCCCGGCTGCACACCGTCTTTCCGTTGACCGTCTGGCAGGCGATGTTCTCGGCCTTCGCGGCCTGCGGCGGGGCGGCCAGCAGAAGGACGGCGAGGACGGAGCCGGCGGCCGACAGAACGAATCGGAGCATGGCAAGATTCCTCCGGACATGGGGCGCCGGGGCATGGCCGCGGCGCTGTCGATGGCCGGAAGTTACGCGGGCGCAAATACCCGCCGCTGTGGCCCAGGCCACAGTTCGACGCAGATTCCGCGGCCCTGCGACCGTCGGAACAGCGCTTTACCGTGCGTGCTGGTCCAGGAATTGCCGGCAGGAATCGAAGTCCTGCACGACGGTGTCCGGCAGATCCACGCCCTTGCGCTCGGCAAGGCTGCGGGCGAAGGCCACCATCTTGTCGGTCGGGGCCTTGCGCCGAGCGCCGCCGGACGATGGGGCAGGGACCGTCTCCGTTACCGTAGCAACGGCGGGGGTGATGGACGCGGGCGCCGCGGCGGCCTTCGCCTTGCGGGTGCGGCGGGGCTTCGGAGCCTCCCCGTCAGCCGTGGCCGCGACCGCCGCCTTAGGCGCGCGGCTGCGCGTGCGGGGAGTGCCGGCCTTGGGGGCTCCGGCCTTGGGAGAAGCGCTCCGCCGCCGGCCGGTGCCGCCGCGCCCGGCACGGACGGGGCCTCTGACGCCCAGATCGACCACGGCGCCCCGGCTGCCGACCAGCGCGCCGATCAGCCGACCGGCCTCGTTGGCGATGCCGTCGATGACGGTGCGGAAGTCGGCGCGGCCGGTCACGACCTCGTCCAGCCGCATCTCCCACAACGCGGTGGTGCCCGGATCGACCAGGGTGGGGGCTGCCGCGCGCAATGTCTCGAACAGTTGCAGCCCGGCCAGGGTGGGCACCAGCCATTTGCCGTCCGCCCCCAGCAGGTTCTGGCGCCGCAGCCCCTTGATGACCTCGGCGCGGGTGGCGGGAGTGCCGATGCCCTTGGCCTCCTTCAGCCGGTCGCGGAGCGCCGGATCCTCGACGAAGCGCCAGGCGTTCTGCATGGCGTCCACCAGCGTGCCTTCGTTGTAGCGTGGCGGCGCCTGGGTGCGCTTGGCCTCCACCTTCGGGTCGGACAGGGCGGCCGGCTCGCCGTTGGCGAGCGCGGGCAGGGTCTGCTCCGCCTCGTCCTCCGGCTTGCCGTCCGTCTCGGCGGAGCCGAAGGCGGCCTTCCAGCCGCGCTTCAGCGGAATGCGCCCGACCGCCCGGAAGGCGACCGGCTTCCCTTCCACCGGCACGTCCATCAGCACCGTGGTCTGGCGGTATTCGTAATCCGGCATCACGGCGGCGAGGTAGGAGCGGCAGATCAGCGCGAACAGGCGCTTCTCGTCGTCGGTCAGGCGGTTCAGCCGGCTTTCCAGGTCGTCCAGCACGTTGACGTTCGGGACGATGGCGTGGTGCGACACGCCTTCCAGCGCCTTGTCGCAGAAATGGCCGGACTTGCCCTTGCGGATCACCGGGCGCGACAGGTCCAGGTGGACGAAGCCGCGCAGGCGCGTCAGGGCGCCGGTGATGGCCGGCACGTCGGCGATCTGGTTTTCCGACAGGTACCGCGCCTCGGCGCGGGGGTAGGTGATCAGTTTCTTGCCGTCGCCGTCGTAGAGTTCCTGCGCGACCTCCAGAGTCCGGTCGGCGGTCCAGCCCCAGCGCTGGCCGCAGGTCTTCTGGAGAGAGGGCAGGTCGTAGAGCTTCGGCGGCCCCTGCCGCTTTTCCTCCACCGTCACGGCCAGCGGGCCGGTGTGGCCGTTGGCGGCGCGGGCGATCGCCTCGGCGCGGGCGCGGTCCTTGATGCGGTCCTTCGGCGCCGGGGCATGGCGCATCTGAAAGGTTCCGGCGGCGACCGTCGCCGTCGCCACGACCTCGAAATAGTCCTCCGGCTTGAAGTTGCGGATTTCCAGCTCGCGCAGGCAGACGATGGACAGGGTCGGCGTCTTCACCCGCCCGAT
>JAEZPL010000686.1 GCA_023413605.1 Pseudomonadota bacterium | reverse complement strand
GGCCAAGCTGGAGCCGGTGGAGGAGGGAACCTACGTCATCATCTCCGACGCGAACCTCCGCACCAGCCCGGCCAACAACGCCGCCCGCGTGGCCAACCTGCCGCGCAACACGCCCGTGCGGGTGCTGGGCCGGGTGCCGGGCGCCAACTGGTACCGCGTGGCGACCAGCGACGGCGCGCAGGGCTATGTGTTCGCTCCGTTGATCCACATGACTCCGGCGACCGAATCCCGGACCGAGGCAACCCCGCCGCCCCAACCCGAGAAAACCCAGCCTGAGAAGCAGCAGGCCGCGGCACCGCCGTCTCCGCAGCCTCCTGCGCCGTCACCGCCCCCGGCGGAGCAGCAGGTCGCGGCGGCGACGCCCCCGGCGCCCGGCAGCGGGGCGGTGCGGAACCACAGCAAGTCCAACAGCTTCCAGGACTGTTCGGAATGCCCGGTGATGGTCCGCATCCAGCCCGGCACCTTCACCATGGGCAGCGACCAGGGAGACCGGTCGGAGCGCCCGGCACACAAGGTGACCATCGTCAGGCCCTTCGCGCTGGGCGCCTACGAGGTGACCGTGGCGGAGTGGCGAGCCTGCGTGGACGGCGGCGGCTGCCCGGACGGCATGCCGCGCATGACCAACGCCAACGACAACACCCCGATCCACAACATCTCCTGGCAGGAGGCGCAGACCTACGTGAAGTGGCTGAGCCAGAAGACCGGCCAGCGTTACCGGCTGCCGACCGAGGCCGAATGGGAATTCGCGGCGCGCGGCGGCACCAGCGGACGCTACTGGTGGGGCGGGGAGCCGGGCGTCTATGCCAACTGTCAGGACTGCGGCGGTCCGCACGAACGCCTGACCCCGGCGGCGGTCGGCAGCTACAAACCGAACCCTTACGGCCTGCACGACATGAACGGCAGCGTGGCGGAATGGGTGGCCGACTGCTGGCACCCGGACTATGCCGGCGCCCCCAACGACGGCAGCGCCTGGGTCACGGGAAACTGCCGCGAACGAGTCCTGCGCGGCGGCTCCTGGCGTGCCACCATGACGGACATCAGCGACACCGCGCGCCTGTTCTACGACGTCGACGTGCGCTACCTGAACAACGGCCTGCGGGTGCTGCGGGAATTAAACTGACGGCGGAGTGATCACCCGTTCGCCTCCGCGATTTCCTCCAGCGCCTCGCGGTCCAGCAGGGTGATGCGCCCGGATTCCATCGCGATCACGCCGTTCCTCTGCCATTCTCCCAGCAGCTTGTTGATGCTCTCGCGCGACACGCCGACGAGGCATCCCAGTTGCTGTTGCGACAGCTTGATGTCCAGCTTCAGCCCGTTCGGCGCCGGCTTGCCGAACACCTCGGCCAGCCGCATCAGCGCGCGGGCGAAGCGGGAGGAGGCCTCCAGGAACAGCGTGTCCTCCAGATGCTCGCTGGTCTGGCGCAGGCGCTTGCACAGCACGGTGATGAGTTGCAGCGCCACCGCCGGCCGTTCGTTCAGCAGCGGGATGAACTTGGCGCGGTCGAGCACCAGCAGGTCGGTTTCCTCCAGCGCCACGGCGTCGGCGGTGCGGGGTTCGCCGTCCAGCAGGGCGATTTCCCCGAACAGGCCGCCCTTGTTGATGATGTTCAGCACCAGCTCCTTCCCGTCGGTGGAGTGGGAGCAGATCTTCACCCGCCCGCGGATGACCGCCATCATGCTGTCGCCGGGATCGCCCTTCTGGAAGATGATCGCGCCGGGCCGGAAGTAGGCGAGGCGCGCGCTGGCGGCGAGGCGTTGCAGTTCCGGCTTTTCCAAATGCTTCAGCAGGAAATGCCCGGACAGGACGAGTTCCTTGTCGAACGCGATCCGCACCGCCGTCATGGTCGCCCCCGCGCATGGGTACTGGATCGTCGATAGTACAGGGGCCGGCGCGCCGTTCGGCGACGACAGAGGCGGTAACGCGCTCGCCCGCATGCACTCCGTTCGCGCGGATAGGTCGCCCGCCCGCTTCCGTCCTGCGGAAATTTGTGAGCGCCTGCACAGCGCGTGGGCGCGTGTCCGCCTATCGTCGGGCCATTCCAACGATGGAGTGGAGCCCCACGATGCGCGCGCTGCTGACGGTCCTGGTCCTGCTGGTTGCGGCACTGCCCTGCGCGGCCGAGACCACGAGCTTGACCGGCAGCATGTCCGGCGGCATCGCCCAGCCCCCGGCCATCGGCGCGGACCTGTCCGGCAGCCTGACCGTGGGGCTGGACGGGGAACGGGTGCGGATGACCGTGTCCGGCGTCATCACCCCGACGGTGGCCGCCGCCTTCGTCGGCGCGCTGGACGCTGCTCCCGCCGGTCGGCCCGTGCTGGTGGAACTGGACAGCCCCGGCGGCTTCGTGAAGGCCGGCTATGCCATGATCGACGCCATGCTGCGCCACCGCGCCGGCGGGCGCCGCATCGACACGCTGGTGCACGCGGGGGACACCTGCGAAAGCATGTGCGTGGGCGTCTTCATGGCCGGCCTGACCCGCGCGGCGGAGCCCGGCGCCTGGTTCATGGTGCACGCTCCGCGCGACGACCGCACCGGGACGATGACCCTGCGCACCACCCAGGGGATGATCAACCGTTTGCTGGGCCTGGGCGCCTCGCCCTCCTGGATGCGGGCGGTGGTCGATCAGGGCGGCTTCTCCGGCCGGCTGGACTACGGCACCCGCGCGGAGGCCCTGGTCGCGGCCGAGGCGAACGTCGTCACGACGCTGGTCGCCGTTCGGTGACCGGAGGTCGCGGTCACCCGGCGACTGAAAGCCGCAATTGCTGCGGCGACCAAATGTCAACCTTGTCCCATCCATAAGTTCGTGCCTACCATTGTCCGCAAGGCCCCCAAATCGAGGCGCCGGGAAAGCGACAGGGAGGTTACGACTTTGGGCGCAACGCCTTCGTCCGTCGAACTCGCCAAGCGCGCGGCGAACCATGTGCCGCTGACGCCGCTCGATTTCCTCCGCCGCTCGGCGATGGTCTATCCGGACAAGACGGCCGTGGTGTACGGCCCCCTGCGGCGAAGCTGGGCGGAGGTGGAACGCCGCGCCCGCGCCCTGGCCTCCGCGCTGGTCAACGAGGGCATCCGGCCGGGCGAGGTGGTGTCCGTCCTGGCCTTCAACACCCCGACGATGCTGGAGGCGCATTTCGGCATCCCCGGCGCCGGGGCGGTGCTGAACGCCATCAACACGCGCCTCGACGCGCCGACCGTCGCCTTCATTCTGGAGCATGCGGAAAGCCGCCTGTTCCTGGTGGACCGGGGCCTGTCCGCCGTCGCCCGCGCGGCCCTGGACCGCATGGACGCGGTTGGAAAGCGCCCGCCGCGCGTCGTGTGGATCGACGATCCCGCCGCACAGGGCGTCGAGCCGGTCGGCGAGCAGGAGTACGAGGATTTCCTGAAAACCGGCGACCCTAACCACCCCTGGCGCGTGCCGGAGGACGAGTGGGAGTCCATCGCGCTGAACTACACCAGCGGCACCACGGGCAACCCCAAGGGCGTCGTCTATCATCACCGCGGCGCCTATCTGAACGCGCTGGGCAACGTCATCACCTTCGGGCTTCAGCCCGCCAGCGTCTATCTGTGGACGCTGCCCATGTTCCATTGCAACGGCTGGACCTACCCCTGGGCGGTGACCGCCGTCGGCGCCACGCACGTCTGCCTGCGCACGGTGGACCCGGGGGAAATCTTCCGCCTGATCGCGGAGGAGAAGGTAACGCACCTCTGCGGCGCGCCGGTCGTGCTGACCATGCTGATCCACGCGCCGGACGCCGTGAAGCGCAGCTTCGACCACGGCCCCGTCCAGGTCGCCACCGGCGGGGCGGCCCCGCCCAGCGCGGTGATCGCGGGCATGGAACGCATGGGCTTCCGCCTGACCCACCTCTACGGCATGACGGAGTGCTACGGCCCCTCCACCGGCTGCGCCTGGCAGGAGGAGTGGGCCGACCTGCCGCTGGACGAGCGGGCGGTGAAGATGGCGCGCCAGGGCGTGCCGAACCTGACCATGTCCGAGCAGACCGTGCTGGACCCGAACACCGGCCAGGAGGTTCCCGCCGATGGCGAGACGCTGGGCGAACTGGCGTTGCGCGGCAACACGGTGATGAAGGGCTACCTGAAGAATCCGGCGGCGACCGACGAGACCCTGCGCGACGGCTGGCTGCACACCGGAGACCTCGCCGTGCTGCACCCGGACCGGTATGTGGAGATCAAGGACCGCGCCAAGGACATCATCATCTCCGGCGGCGAGAACATCGCCTCGCTGGAGGTGGAGGAAGTCCTGTACAAGCACCCCCACGTCATGGAAGCCGCCGTCGTCGCCCGCCCGGACGAGAAATGGGGCGAGACTCCCTGCGCCTTCGTCACGCTGAAACCCGGCTCGGAAGGTCAGGTGACGGAGGCGGAGATCATCGCCCACTGCCGCGACAACCTCGCCCACTACAAGATCCCCCGCACCGTCGTGTTCGGCCCGCTGCCGAAGACATCCACGGGGAAGATCCAGAAGTTCGTGCTGAGGGATCAGGCGAAGGGGTTGTGAGGAAACACACCCCTCTCCCGCCTCCGATGGGAGAGGGGAAATCGGGAGAACGCATGAGTTGCACAATCGACCTCACCAACCGCACCGCCCTGGTCACCGGGGCCTCGTCCGGCCTGGGGCGCCATTTCGCCGGGGTGCTGGCCGGCGCCGGGGCGCGCGTCGCCGTCGCGGCGCGGCGGCGGGAGAGCCTGGAGGAGGTGGTGGCGGAGATCGCCGCGAAGGGCGGGCAGGCCGTAGCCGTGCCGCTGGACGTGACCAACGCGGCCTCCGTCCGCGACGGCGTGCGGGAGGCGGCTGCGGCGCTCGGCGGGCTGGACATCCTCGTCAACAACGCCGGGGCCACCGTGTCCAAATCCGCCCTGGACCTTGCGGAGGAGGATTGGGACCGCGTGCTCGACACCAACCTGAAGGGCGCGTTCCTCGTGGCGCAGGAAGCCGGGCGCGTGATGCAGGAGAGCAAAACGGGCGGAACCATCGTCAACATCGCCTCCATCCTCGGCCTGCGGGTCGCCGGGCACGTCGCGGCCTACGCCGCGTCCAAGGCGGCGCTGATCCAGCTGACGCAGGCGCTGGCGCTGGAATGGGCGCGGTACGGCATCCGGGTCAACGCGCTCGCCCCCGGCTACATCGAGACGGATCTCAACCGCGACTTCTTCGCAACCGATGCCGGTCAGGCGCTGATCAAGCGCGTGCCGCAGCGCCGGCTTGGGCACCTGTCGGACCTGGACGGGCCGCTGCTGCTGCTCTGCTCCGACGCGGCGGCCTACATGACCGGCGCCGTCGTTGCGGTGGACGGCGGGCATCTCGTCAGCACGCTGTAAACAAACAAGAAATTCCGCAGAGGATCGAAACCGATGGACTTCACCCTGCCGCCGCACATCGACGACTACCGCCGCCGTGTGCGCGCCTTCGTCGAGGAGCGCATCCTGCCGCTGGAAGCCGACCCGGCCGCCTATGACGAGCACGAGAACATCGCGCCGGCCGTGCTGGAGCGTGTGCGCGGGGAGGTGAAGGCCGCCGGCCTCTGGGCGCCGCAGATGCCGAAGGAGCGCGGCGGGCAGGGGCTGGGC
>JAEZPL010000664.1 GCA_023413605.1 Pseudomonadota bacterium | reverse complement strand
CTATCTGTGGGCGTTCGGTGCGATTGCCGGCATCATGCTGGTGATCATGATCGCGACCGGCCTCGTGCTGGCCATGCAGTACGCCGCGAACACGCAGATCGCCTTCGATTCGGTCGAGCGCATCATGCGCGACGTCAACTACGGCTGGCTGCTGCGCTACGTCCACGCGAACGGCGCGTCGATGTTCTTCATCGCCGTCTACATCCACATGTTCCGCGGCCTGTATTACGGTTCCTACAAGGCTCCGCGCGAAATCCTGTGGATCCTCGGCGTTCTCATCCTGCTGGCGATGATGGCCACGGCCTTCATGGGCTACGTGCTGCCGTGGGGCCAGATGAGCTTCTGGGGCGCCACCGTCATCACGAACCTCTTCTCGGCCTTCCCGATCGTGGGCGACCCGATCGTCACCTGGCTGTGGGGCGGCTTCTCGGTCGACAACCCGACGCTGAACCGCTTCTTCGCGTTGCACTTCCTGCTGCCGTTCGTTCTGCTGGCGCTGGTGATCCTGCACACCGCCGCCCTGCACGTGTGCGGCTCGAACAACCCGCTGGGCATCGATCCGAAGGGTCCGCAGGACACGGTGCCGTTCAACCCGTACGTCACGGTCAAGGACGGCTTCGCGGTCGTCGTGTTCCTGATCTTCTACGCGGCCTTCGTGTTCTTCGCGCCGAACTACCTCGGCCACCCGGACAACTACATCCCGGCCAACCCGCTGGTCACCCCGGCCCACATCGTTCCGGAATGGTACTTCCTGCCGTTCTACGCGATCCTGCGCGCGATCCCGGACAAGCTGGGCGGCGTGCTGGCCATGTTCGGCGCCATCGCGGTGCTGGCGGCCCTGCCGTGGCTCGACACCTCCAAGGTCCGCAGCTGCAAGTTCCGTCCGATCTACCGCCAGTTCTTCTGGATCCTGGCCCTCGACGCCCTGGTGCTCGGCTACGCCGGCGCCATGCCCGCCGAAGGCGTCTGGCTGGTGATCGCCCGCATCGGCACGGCCTACTACTTCTTCCACTTCCTGGTTCTGCTGCCGCTGCTGGGCAAGCTGGAGCGTCCGCTGCCGCTGCCGGCCAGCATCTGCGAACCCGTTCTGAAGGGCGGTGGCCGCGTTGCAGCCGGCGCCCATGCCAAGCCCATGGAGAAGGCCTAATGCGCGCTCTGAAGACTGCAATCCTCTCCGCGGCCTTCGCCCTGGGGCTGGCCGGCGCCGCGCAGGCGTCGGAAGCGGTGCACATCCCGCAGCAGAGCTGGGCGCACAGCGGCGTCTTCGGCACCATCGACAAGGCGTCGGCGCAGCGCGGCTTCCAGGTTTACAAGGAAGTCTGCTCGGCCTGCCACTCCATGCGGCTGGTCCCGATCCGCACGCTCGCCGGCATCGGCTTCAAGGAGGACGAGCTGAAGGCCTTGGCCGCCAGCTATGAGGTCCAGGCCGGCCCGAACGATGCGGGCGAGATGTTCATGCGTCCGGGCACCCCGGCCGACCGTTTCCCGTCGCCGTTCCCCAACGACAACGCCGCGCGTGCCGCCAACAACGGCGCCCTGCCGCCCGACCTGTCGCTGCTCGCCAAGGCCCGCGTGGGTGGCGAGGACTACCTTTACGCCTTCCTGACCGGCTTCGAGGAGCCGCCGGAGGGTGTGAACCTGATGCCGGGCATGAACTATAACAAGTACTTCCCGGGCCATCAGGTGGGCATGCCGAACATCGTGCAGCCCGATGGCGTGTCCTACGCCGACGGCACCAAGGCCACGGTCGAGCAGCAGGCGAAGGACGTTTCCGTCTTCCTGACCTTCGCTGCCGAACCGCACCTGGATGCGCGCAAGCAGATGGGCGTGAAGGTGATTCTGTTCCTGATCGTGCTGGCTGGCCTGATGTACGCCACCAAGCGCAAGCTCTGGAGCACGCTGCACTGACCCCCGCGGGGGTGGTGAGCGACTCAGGACCGAAATTTGAAACTGGACAGGGCGCCTTCGGGCGCCCTGTTCTTTTTGCGGAACGGCGCTTTGATGAGGCGGATATGGTGGACAGCCTGATCGACGAGATCGTGGACTTCTGGTTCGACGAGGCGATGAAGCCTTACTGGTTCAAGCAGTCGGACAGCTTCGACCGGACCGTGCGCGACACGCTTCTGCCCCATCACGAGGCTGCGGCAGCCGGGCGGTTCGACCATTGGATGGACGACGTGGACGGCTGCCTCGCGCTCTGCATCCTGTTCGATCAGGTGCCGCGCAACGTCTTCCGGGGCACGCCGCGGGCCTTCGCGACGGACGGCAAGGCACTGGCCGTGGCCCGCCACGCCGTCGAGCAGGGCTTCGACCTGGAATGCAACGCGGACGAGCGGCTGTTCCTCTATCTGCCCTTCGAGCACCAGGAGGACCCGGACTGTCAGACGCTGTGCTGCACGCTCGTGCAGACGCGGATCGGTGAGGCGGAAGCCGTGCAGTACGCGGAACGGCATCGCGAGATCATCGAGCGATTCGGCCGTTTTCCGCACCGGAACGCTATCCTCGGCCGCATCAGCACGCCGGAGGAAATCGAGTTCCTCAAGGAACCGAATTCGTCCTTCTGATGTGTGTCACAGCCAGCTGTGCAGGGCCGCCAGCAGCAATGATCGGCGCACCGGCTTGACGACGTAGGCGTTCATGCCCGCGTCAAGGCAGCGCTCGCGGTCTTCTGCGAAGCCGTGGGCGGTGACGGCGATGATCGGGGTGCTGCTGCGCGTACCGGGCAAGCCCCGGATGGCGCGCGTTGCGGCAATCCCGTCCACCTCAGGCATGGCGATGTCCATCAGGACGGCGTCGTAAGGTTGGTCGGCGTCGCACACGGCGGTGATCGCCTCCGCGCCTCCCTCCGCCGTCTCCACCGTGAATCCGGCCTTGCGCATCAGCGACGCGGTCACAATCCGATTCGTTGCGCTGTCGTCGACCACAAGCAACCGGCCGCCGCGGGCCTGCGCCCAGTCGACCAACTCGTCCTCGGACGCCAGCTCGAAAGCCGGGATCTCTCGCGAATGTCGGTGCAGGATGTCGCCGTCCACGGCCCACCTCTGGCATTTTGCAACGCAGTTTGCGGATCTTCCCCGGTCACAGCGCGGAAGCGCGGCCGGAAAAGCGCAAGCCGGCCTGTTCGAAGCAAAGGGCGGGCCAAATGATCAGACTGTAAACGAACCACCCGGACCCCGCACGGGGGGCGACGTGGGATCGGCCGTGTGCGAACGGGCTCGTCCGGATTGCGCATCCTGGGCTATGGTCCGGCGCGTTGCAGAACGAAAGCCGTGGAGTGGGTTCGATGGGACTGGTGGACCGGATTTGGTTGGTCTTCGCGGCGCTGAACGGCGCTGTTGCCGTTGGTGCGGGCGCCTATGCAAGCCACGGCTTGGCTGGTGATCCCCACGCGCAGGATCTGTTCCAACTCGCCGGGCAATACCAGATGTGGCACGCGCTCGCCCTGATCGCCTTGGCGGCCCTGGGGTGGCGCGCGACGGGGCTGGCGCGTCTGGCCGTGCGCCTAGCGGGTTGGCTGTTCGTCGCGGGAATTCTGCTGTTCAGCGGTACGCTCTACGCGCTGGCCTCTACGGGGCCGCTGCCGGTCGGCATGACCGCGCCGATGGGCGGATTCGCCTTCATGTTCGGATGGGCGGCGGTGGCGGGCGCGGCGGCTTTGTCCGGCTGGCGCTTTGCCGAGGGGCGCTGATTCGGAAAGGCGGGAAGGCTTTGCGGGGCTGTCTGTGAGGCCGGCCTACGAGGCCGGCGCGCTGGTCTCTTCCGTGGTGGCAGCCCCGTCGTCCTTGCGGGCGGTTGGGGCGCAGAACAGCTCGTGCAGGGTGGCCATCACCGTCTGCGCCTCGTGCCCGTTCAACGAATAGTAGATGTTCTGAGCGGAGCGCCGCGTGCGCACCAGCTTGTCGCGGCGCAGGCGGGCGAGATGCTGCGACAGGGCCGACTGGCTGAGATCGACCAGTTCCTCCAGTTCGCCGACGGACTTCTCCCCTTCTGCCAGGAAGCAGAGGATGAGCAGCCGGCGCTCGTTGCTCATGGCCTTCAGCAGCGTGCTGGCTCGGCGCGCGTTGCGTTGCAGGTCCGGAATGTTCATGAGGCTACCGTCGCAGTCGGAGTCCACATCGGCTTTCAAGTTTGGCGGCGTTCAAGATCGGTGTCCGCCAGCGCGGGTCGCTTGCGCCCCAGAGCCACCTTGTTTCGTTCGTGTTCAATCATATTGAACGGTATGTCGCGCTGTCTACCCGTGGAAGTCCCGTAGACATAACAAAGTTCCCGATACGCGGTATGTCCCGGGCCATGGCATTGAGCGGACGGCGGCACCGACTTAGGATGGCCGCCGGGATCAACCGCCAAGCTGCTTCAGCGAAGGAGACCGCTCGCATGGCCGAAAACCGCCTGGATGCCAAGGGATTGCAGTGCCCGTTGCCGGTGCTGCGGGCGCGCAAGGCGCTGAAGGCAGTCGCCGCCGGCGAGAAGCTGACGGTCGAAGCGACCGACCCCAGCGCGCCGAAGGACTTCGCCGCTTTCTGCGATGCCACCGGCAACCGGCTGTTGTCCAGCACGGAAGAGGGCGGCGTTTATCGCTTCGTCATAGAACGGTCGGCCTGACGGCTATGCACGCACATCGCGCAGAGGGGGTGCTGGATGCCCATGGGGGGATGTGACGATAAGCCCCGGAATCAGCCTGTACTTTCATTAGTGATCCGGGAACAATAGAGGCAGGAAATGCCTCGAACACGAACGAAAAAGACCCAAAAAACCATGTTCACCACCCTGTTCACCCACGCCGCCTGCCTGGAACACGACACAGGGCTGGGCCATCCGGAATGTGCGGACCGCCTGCGCGCCGTGCTGGCAGCTCTGGAAACGGAAGAGTTCTATATGCTCGAACGGCAGGACGCGCCGCGCGCCACCGTCGAGCAGATCGCCCGCGCCCACCCCAGGGAGCATGTGGAACGCGTCCTGGCCCTCGTTCCGGAGCAGGAGCATGCCGGAATCGACGCGGACACGGTGATCTCGCCGGGCTCGGGGGAAGCCGCGCTACGCGCCGCCGGGGCGGTGGTCGCGGCGGTCGACGCGGTGGCGAGTGGCCATTCCCGCAACGCCTTTTGCGCCGTGCGCCCGCCGGGGCACCATGCGGAATACGAAAAGGCCATGGGCTTCTGCCTGTTCAACAACGTCGCGGTCGGCGCCTACCACGCGCGGGCCGTGCACGGGCTGCAGCGGGTGGCGGTGATGGACTTCGACGTTCACCACGGCAACGGCACGCAGGACATCTTCCAGCGCGACCCGGACATGCTCTACTGCTCCACCCACCAGTCGCCGCTCTATCCGGGCACGGGCGACGCGGGCGAGCGGGGCGAGTACGGCAACTGCGTGAACGCCCCGTTGCAGGCCATGGCCGGTTCGCCGGAATTCCGGCACGCGATGACCCACATCATCCTGCCGGCCATCGACCATTTCAAACCCGACCTGCTGATGATCTCGGCCGGATTCGACGCCCATTCGCGCGATCCGCTGGCCAGCCTGCACCTGACCGACGACGATTTCGTCTGGGCCACGCGCAAGCTGGGCGATCTGGCGCGCACCCACTGCGGCGCACGCATTGTGTCGGTGCTCGAAGGGGGGTACAACCTTCGCGCCCTGGCCTCGGCTTGCGCGGCGCATGTCCGCGAACTGATGTACTGCTGACCGCAAGCTCTAATGGCTAGGCCCGTGGATGGTGCGTTCTACGCCCGCCGCGGGCCTTGCGCATTTGGGGAACGGGTCATAACTTCGGGTTTCGGCCCCATTCCGGGGCCGGGTTCGGGCCCCTTTTCGGAACGCTCATGGCTGACCTCGCAAACATCCCCCCCGACATCGCCGCCCTCAGCTTCGAGGATGCGCTGACCGAACTGGAACGCATCGTGCGGCAGTTGGAGGAAGGGCGCGGCAAGCTCGACGACGCGATCTCCTCCTACGAGCGCGGCACGGCGCTGAAGCGCCATTGCGAGGCCAAGCTGCGGGAAGCCCAGGCGAAGATCGATCGCATCACCGTGTCTGCCGACGGTTCCATCGGCACCGAACCCGCCCGGATCGACTGACGTGCAGACCGACCTGAAGAGAGCCATGGCCGACATGGCGGAGGAAGTGGAACGGGCGATCACCCACCTTCTTCCCACCACCGACCTTCCCGAGTCCCGCGTGCTGGAGGCGATGCGCTACGGCTGCCTGAACGGCGGCAAGCGGCTGCGTCCCTTTCTGGTCCGCCACTCCGCCGCCCTGTTCGGGGTCAACCCGGAATGCGCGCTGCGTGTCGCCGCGGCGGTGGAGTTCGTGCACAGCTATTCGCTGATCCACGACGACCTGCCGGCGATGGACGATGGCGACCTGCGCCGCGGCCGGCCGACGGTGCACCGCCAGTTCGATGAGGTGACGGCCATCCTGGCCGGCGACGGCCTGCTGACCTATGCCTTCGAGGTGCTGGCCGACCCGGCGACCCACGAGGATCCGCACGTGCGCTGCCAGCTCGTGTCCGCGCTCGCCAAGGCGGCGGGGCCGCACGGCATGGTCGGCGGGCAGATGCTTGATCTGATCGCGGAGCATGAGGTCTTCGATCTTGGCACCACCACGCGGCTTCAGCGCATGAAGACCGGCGACATGATCGCCTTTTCCTGCGAGGCCGGCGGCATCCTGGGCAAGGCGCCGCCGCCGCAGCGGCACGCGCTGCGCGCCTACGCCCACGACCTCGGCCTGGCCTTCCAGATCGTCGACGACCTGCTCGACGTGGAAGGCACGGAGGCGGAGACGGGCAAATCCGTCGGCCGCGACGCCGAGGCCGGCAAGTCCACCTTCGTGTCCATCCTCGGGCGCGATCGCGCCCGCGCCCAGGCGGAGATGCTGGCCGCCCAAGCCGTTGCGCACCTGGAGATCTTCGAAGGGCGTGCCGATATTCTGAAGGCGGTCGCCGACTTCGTCGTCGCGCGGCGTGCCTGAACGGAGGACGTTTCCAACGTGACCCCGAACACCAAGACGCCGCTTCTCGACCTCGTCCACACCCCCGCCGACCTGCGCGCCCTGAAGCCCGATCAACTCCGGCAGTTCGCGGACGAACTGCGCACGGAGACCATCAGCGCGGTTTCCGTGACCGGCGGGCATCTGGGGGCCGGGCTTGGCGTGGTCGAACTGACCGTCGCCCTGCATTATGTCTTCAACACCCCCGCCGACCGCCTGATCTGGGACGTGGGGCACCAGTGCTACCCGCATAAGATCGTGACCGGGCGCCGCGACCGCATTCGCACCTTGCGCATGGGCGACGGCCTGTCGGGCTTCACCAAGCGGTCGGAAAGCGAATACGACCCCTTCGGCGCCGGCCACAGCTCCACCTCGATCTCCGCCGGCCTTGGCATGGCGGTGGCGCGCGACCAGCTGGGCCGGGACAACCACGTCATCGCGGTGATCGGCGACGGCGCGATGAGCGCCGGCATGGCCTATGAGGCCATGAACAACGCGGGCTCCGCGAACAGCAAGCTGATCGTCATCCTGAACGACAACGACATGTCCATCGCTCCGCCCGTCGGCGCGATGAGCGCGTACCTGTCGCGCCTGATTTCGTCGAAGCCGTACCTGTCCCTGCGCCATCTGGCGAAGGACATCGCCGACCAGCTGCCGCGCCCGTTGCGCACGGCGGCCCGCCGCGCGGAGGAATACGCGCGCGGCATGGTCACCGGCGGCACGCTGTTCGAGGAGATGGGCTTCTACTACATCGGCCCGATCGACGGGCACAACCTGGACCACCTGCTGCCCGTGTTGCAAAACGTGCGCGACGCGGAAGACGACAAGCCGGTGCTGATCCACGTCGTCACCAAGAAGGGCAAGGGCTATGGCCCCGCCGAGGCTTCGGCCGACAAGCTGCACGCGGTGGCGAAGTTTGACGTCATCACGGGTGCCCAGGCCAAGCCTAAGTCCAACGCGCCGACCTACACCCGCGTCTTCGCCAACGCCCTGATCAAAGAGGCGGAACTCGATCCGTCCGTGCTGGCGATCACGGCGGCGATGCCGTCGGGGACCGGGCTGGATCTGTTCGGCGAGCGTTTTCCGGACCGTTGCTTCGACGTGGGCATCGCGGAACAGCACGCGGTGACCTTCGCGGCGGGCTTGGCGACGGAAGGGTTCAAGCCCTTCTGCGCGATCTACTCCACCTTCCTCCAGCGCGCCTACGATCAGGTCGTGCACGACGTGGTGCTGCAGCACCTGCCGGTGCGCTTCGCGCTCGACCGCGCCGGGCTGGTCGGGGCGGACGGCGCGACCCACGCCGGTTCCTTCGACGTGGCCTATCTCGGCTGCCTGCCCGACATCGTGCTGATGGCCGCGGCGGACGAGCTGGAGCTGATGCACATGGTGGCGACCTCCGCCGCCATCGACGACCGCGCCTCGGCCCTGCGCTATCCCCGCGGCGAAGGCGTCGGGCTGGAACTGCCGGAGCG
>JAEZPL010000619.1 GCA_023413605.1 Pseudomonadota bacterium | reverse complement strand
TGGACGACGCCGATCCGGCGCGCCGCCGCCGTGCGGCGCATGAACTGGGCGACCGCCCGGACGCCGTCGCGGCCCTTGCCGTCCGGCTGGCGCGGGAGGAGGACGCCAGCGTGCGGGAAGTGCTGCTGACGGCGCTGGTGCGCATCGGAAGCGCGGAGGCCGCCGCCTCCCTCACCCCGCTGCTGGCGAGCGAGGACGTGGGCCTGCGCAACGGGGTGATCGAAAGCCTTCAGCAGATGCCGGCCCCCGTCGTGATGCCGGTGGTCGCACCGCTGCTGCAATCGGCCGATTCCGACCTGCGGATCTTCGCGGCACAGCTTGTCGGCCGGCTGCCGCACCCGGACCGCCTGCCGCTGCTGACCGGGTTGATGGAGCGCGACCCGCATGTGAACGTGTGCCTCGCCGCGGTGGAAGCGCTGATGGAGGCCGGCCATCCCGAGGTGCTGCCCAGCCTGGAGCGGCTGGCGGGGCGCTTCCCCAACGACCCGTTCGTCGCCTTTTCCGTCGATGCGGCACGCCGCCTGTTCGCCGGGTCCTGAATGGCCGCCCCGCCCCGGAACAACCATTCCGATCACGACGCCGTGTCCCGCCTGAGCCCGGCCGAATACGAGACCTTTTGCGTGTTCCTCCGGGAACGGACGGGACTGTCCTTCACCGAAGCCAAACGCTACTACGTGGACCGCCGCGTGGAGGAGCGCATGGCCGCCGTGGGGGCGGGGACGTTCCGCGACTATCTGAACCTGCTGCGTTTCCAGGCCTCCGGGGAGGAACTTCAACTCCTCGTCAACCGGATGACCGTCAACGAAACCTACTTCTTCCGCGAGAAGTACCAGCTCGATTGCCTGGTCAATTCGGCCCTGGACGAGGTGGTGCAAGGGCGCAGCCCCGGCGAGCGCGTGCGCATCTGGTCGGCCGGCTGCGCCACGGGGGAGGAGCCCTATTCCATCGCCATCATGCTGCTGGAACACTGGCGCAAGGTGGACGAGTACGAGATCGAGCTGTACGCCTCCGACATCGATTCCCATGTCCTTAACCGTGCGCGGGAAGGCATCTACGAGGAACGGGCGCTGCACGCGCTGCCGCGCGGTCTGGTCGCCAAATATTTCACGCAGATCGACGACCAGCGCTGGCAGATCATGGAGGAATTACGGGATTCCATCGACTTCTCCCTGGTCAACATCGCCGATCCGCGGCAGGTGGCCGGGTTCCGTGATTTCGATGTCATTTTTTGCCGCAATCTGCTGATTTATTTCGACGAGTTGGGCCG
This sequence comes from Pseudomonadota bacterium, assembly GCA_023413605.1. Lineage (GTDB taxonomy): Bacteria > Pseudomonadota > Alphaproteobacteria > Azospirillales > Azospirillaceae > Azospirillum. Next base: position 10,856 of record JAEZPL010000619.1, on the reverse strand, counting down.
GCGGCAGGCGGCGTCGATGTTCTACGACGCGCTGTCTCCCTGCGGATTCATCGCTCTCGGCCATTCGGAGAGCATGAGCCGCATGTCCTCCCTGTTCGTGCCGCGCCGGTTCCCCGACGCGATCCTCTACCAAAAGCCCCGGACGTAAGGAGGCTGGCCCCGTGACTGCCCACTTGACTGCCCACTTGACTGCCCACTTGAACGGCGCACGCAGCGATGAGCATTCCCGGAAACGCCGGGTCCTGGTGGTGGATGACGCGGCCACCGTGCGCGCCTACAGCCGGCAGGTGCTGGAATCCGACGGCTTTGCGGTGGACGAGGCGGTGAACGGCATCGACGGGCTGGAGCACGCGCTCGCCAACCCGCCGGACCTGCTGATCGTGGACATCAACATGCAGAAGATGGATGGTTACGCCATGCTCCGCCTGCTGCGGCAGGAACCGGTCCTGCACGATGTTCCCGCCGTGATGATCAGCACCGAATCCAAGGACAGCGACCGCGAGAACGCTCTATTGGCGGGCGCCAACTGGTATTTCGTGAAGCCGGTGCGCCCCGACGACCTGACGGCGGCGGCGCGCCTGCTGACCGGGCGTGGGGAGGACCGGCCGTGAGCGCGCTGTTCGAACAGTTCGTCGTCGAAGCGCGCGAACTGCTGGAGGCCGCGGGCACGAGCCTGCTGCGGCTGGAACGCGACCCGTCGGACAAGGGCGCCGTCAACGACCTGTTCCGCGCTCTGCACACGCTGAAGGGCGCCACCGCCCTGTTCGACATGGCCCCCTTCACGCAGTTGGTCCATGCGGGCGAGGATGCCTTGATGGCGGTGCGCGAAGGGCGTTCCGTCATCACGGCTGATCTTGCGGACCGCCTGCTGCAACTGCTCGACCTCGGGGCGGTGTGGGTCGGCCGGCTGGAGGCCGAGCAGGTGCTGCCCGACGGCGCCGAAGCCATGGCGCGGGAGCATCAGGCGCTGTTGCGCGCCGCCCTCGGCAGGGCAGGGGATGGCGACGCGGACGACCTCGGCCCCGGATTTTCCTGGGTGGAGGATCTGACGGAGGCGGAACGGCGGGAGATCGGCGGACGGACCGTCACCGCCGTGGCCTACGACCCGCACGCGGACTGCTTCTTCTCCGGCGACGACCCGCTGGACCTGTGCCGGCGCATCCCGGAGCTTCTGCTGCTGCGGATCGAACCCGTTGGCCCCTGGCCGGCTTTGTCGAACATGGACCCCTACCGTTGCGCCCTCCGCTTCCGTGCGCTCAGCGCCGCGCCGAAGGAGGATGTGGCGCGGCTGTTCCGCGGCGTGCCCGATCAGGTGCGGCTGGCGATGGTGACGCCGGGCAAGGCGGAAGCTCCGGCATCCGCTATGATGGGATCTGTTCCGGCGGCGGCCGGTGAGGGACTTGCCGAGGCCATACTGCGCGAACAGGCGCACATCCTGGGGCTCGGCGGCAGTGCGGCGGAGGTGGCGGCCCGGCAGGCGGCCGTTCTGCGCGCGGTGCGCAACGTCCTGACGGCGCTCCGCCGCGTGGAGGACGTGGCCGCCCTGGAGCGTGTCGCGGAAACCCCCGAGGCACTGGCGGGCTTCATCGAGGGGCTGGCGGCGGGCGGCGGCAGCCGTGCCGATGCGCCGTCATCCGCACTGATTCCCGCCCCGAATGCAGCGGTCGCGGCGCCTTCGGGCCGGCGCGCTCTGCGCGTCGATGCGGAACGCATGGACCGGCTGATGGCCCTGGTCGGCGAGCTGGTCGTCCTCAAGAGCCGCCTGCCGTACCTCGCCCGCGAAGCGCAGGCGGGGCAGAACCCCGAAGCCTTGGCCCAGGGCATCAAGGACGCCCACGGGCAGATCGACGCCGTCGTGGGCGAGTTGCAGGACGCCGTGCTGCGCCTGCGCGTGCTGCCGCTGTCCCGCGTGTTCGAGCCTCTCCCCCGGCTGGTGCGCGACACCGCGCGGCGGCTCGGCAAATCGGTGGAGCTGACCCTGTCCGGGGAGGCGACGGAGGCCGACAAGGACATTCTGGACGTTCTGGGCGAGCCGTTGCTGCACCTCGTCCGCAACAGCCTGGACCATGGCGTGGAGCCGCCGCACCTCCGCCGCGCGGCGGGGAAGCCGGACACGGCGACCATCCGTGTCCAGGCCTTCCAAGACCGCGACGGGGTGGTGGTCGAGGTTTCCGACGACGGCGCCGGCATCGACGCCGACGCGGTGCGCCGCAAGGCGGTGGAACGCGGCCAGATTGCCGCCGACCAGGCCGCCGCCATGACCGACGCGGAGGCCTTGCGGCTGGTCTTCCTGCCGGGGCTCAGCACGGCGGAAGGCGTGACGGACCTCTCAGGGCGCGGCGTCGGGATGGACGCCGTGCGCAACGCCGTGGAGCAGGCCGGCGGGCGCGTGGAAATCGCCTCCACGCGCGGGGCGGGCACGTCGATCCGGCTGGTGCTGCCGGCCACGATGATGATCACCCGCGTGATGATGGTGGAGACGGCGGACGCTCTCTACGGATTCCCGGTTACGCTGGTCACCGGTATGCAGCGCGTGGCCCGCAACGCCATCCGCCGGGTGAAGCACGCGGAAAGCGTGGTGCTGCACGACGCCGTGCTGCCGCTGGTGCGCCTGCGTCGCCTGCTCGCCCTGCCGGAGGACGAACGGCCGGCAACGCACGAGGCGGTGCTGGTCGTCGATCTCGGCGGGCACCGGGTGGGGTTGGTGGTGGATGCCTTCCGCGAACGCGCCGATGTGGTGTTGAAGCCGATGGCCGGCGTGCTGGCCCGCCTGCGCGGCTACGCCGGCACGGCGGTGTTGGGCGATGGCCGCCTGCTTCTGGTCCTCAACCTTCGGGAGCTTCTGTGATGCCGATCCGCTTCGAGGACCAAACCGCCCGCTTTGACGGCGCCTGCACCGTGGACGAAGCCATTCCGCTCGCCGAATGGCTGGAGGCGACGGAATCGCCCCGGCTGGATCTCGGCCCCTGCACGGGCCTGCACACCGCGTTGCTGCAAGTGCTGATGGCCGCCCGAGCGGCCGTGGCGGCAGAGCCGGAGGATGCGTTCCTCAAGGCCTGGGTGATGCCGGCGCTGACGCGGGTCCGGGTGCCATGACGCCCCCGCTGCGAAAGGCGAACTGAAACGAAGCACTCCGCCGCGTCCGGAGCCCCCAGTTGGGAACGTGACCGTGAATATGCCGATGTCCCCGCCTGCTTACCCCCGGGGGCCAGCGTCGCAAACGCGCCGGAAGCGGCGGCGCTGGAGGAGCCGGCGGCGATGACCGATTTCCGCCTTCCGCTCATTCAGTGCGTGGCCGTTATGGCGAAACAAGACGACGGACCACGCCATCAGCGCAATGCCGGTGACGAACGTCGCGCCGATGAAGGTGTAGGCGAGCCTATGCAAATCATCAGCGAGCATCGGTTTGAACAGCCAGTCGAACGCGAGCCATGCCGCCCGAGCAGGCTGGAGGGGGAGGGATCATGTCATCGCCATCGCTTCCATTCGATCTCGACCTGCTGCGCACGTTCGTGACTATCGTCGATTGCGGCGGCTTCACGCGCGCGGCCGAGCGATTGGGACGCACGCAGTCCACCATCAGCCTCCAAGTCAAGCGGCTGGAGGATGGACTCGGCCGACGCGTCTTCGAACGTGGGGGGCGTGGCTTCGTGCTCACCCCGGAAGGTGAGATCCTCCTTGCGGCCTCGCGGCGTATCCTTCAGATGGTCAATGAAACCTGCACCCGCCTGATGGAGCCGGACGTCGGCGGTACGGTTCGCCTTGGGACGCCGGAGGATTTCGCCACCATGCACCTGCCGGACGTGCTCTGGCGCTTCGCCCGTGCTCATCCGCAGGTCAGCTTGCAGGTGAATTGTGATTTCACGGCCAATCTGCTCGACGGTTTCTCCCGGGGGGAATACGACCTGATCCTGTGCAAGCGCGAGCCGCAGGGAACGTCGGGCGGAACGCGGGTCTGGCGCGAGCCCCTGGTCTGGACCGCGTCCGAGCGCCTGATCGTCGACATGGCGGCCCCGATCCCATTGGTACTGGCACCCTACCCCGACATCTATCGCAAGCGGGCACTCGAAGCCCTGGACGCCTGCGGGCGTGCTTGGCGCATCATCTACACCAGCCCCAGCTTGGCCGGCGTGCAGGCGGCCGTGCGCGCAGGTCTCGGGATCACCATCCTTCCCAAAGAGATGGTCTCGGCCGGCTTCCGCATTCTCGGCGCCGAACATGACCTGCCCGATTTGGCCGACACCGAAATCGCGCTCTATCGTGCGCCTGGAACCCTATCCAAAGCGGTCAGCTTGCTGGCCGAACACATCGTCCGTTCTCTCGAAGGCACCCAGGGCAGCATCTCCGCCTGACCCCTGGGTTTCGGCACCGCGGACGCGGTGGCACGGAACCAAGCGGTCGCCTTGCACGGCGTTGCCATCCCCCTATATCCACGGATGGGAGTCCGGGCCCCTCTGGCGACGCTGCGTCGCGATGTCGGACCATCCCATCGACGAGAGGACGCCCATGAGCTTGGATATCGAAAGAGGCGGAAGGGATCCTGGCGGATCGCCTGGCCTTGAAGATTTTGTCGCTCGGGAGCACTGGCAGCCGATAGCAGCCAACGCCACGCTGCAAGCCGTCGGGTTGGGTCTCATCGTCACGCTCATGTCCGTTCCCGCCCCGGTCGCCTTCTCGCTCATCTACGTCGTCACCCTGGTCGGTGCCATGTTCACCGGTTTGATCGCGCCGCGTGTCGCCGTCAACGACCCGGAGAGCGGCGTGCACATCGCCCGTCGGTGTCTGGCATCGCTGGTGGTATCCGGTCTGTCGCTGATGGCGTTCACCCTGACGTTCGATGGAACCCTGCCAACGGCTGCGATGGAATCCACACCGGTGGCGGCTCCGTAGCCATTGTTCGTCAGGTTACGGTCTGCACAAGCCCGCGCAGGCTGAGCAGGACGATGACCGCGCCGACCAGGATCATCAGCGGCTGGTCCGGCACGTGGCGGGTCAGGTAAGCGGCGAACGGGGCTGCGAGTACGCCGCCGAGAACCAAGCCCGCGATCATCGGCCATAGGTCCAGCCCGATGGTGAGGAAGAAGGTCGCCGAGATTGCGGCGGTAACGAAGAACTCGCACAGGTTCACCGAGCCTATTGTCAACCTTGGCGTGGTGCCCTGCCCGAGAAGCGTCGCCGTCACGGTTGCTCCCCAGCCACCGCCGCCAATCGCATCGAGAAAGCCTCCGGCCAATCCCAGCGCCGTGAGGTGACGCGGCGCGCCGACGCGCGGCGTCGTCCGGCGGAACGCCCTCCACAGGATCAGTGTGCCCATCACCAGCAGATAGACACTCACGATCGGACGCACGATCTCGCTCGGAAGACCGACCAGAACGACGGCGCCCAGGATGCCGCCCACCACGCCAGGCAGGACGAGGCGGCGCAGCAGTGAGACGCAGATGTTGCCTTGCCGCCAGTGCGCGATCCCTGAGGCCCCTGTCGTGAAGACCTCGGCGGCATGAACGCTGGCGCTGGCCGTGGCCGGCGGCACGCCGAAGCCCAGGAGAACGCTCGTCGCGGTCACGCCGTACGCCATGCCGAGCGCTCCATCCACGACCTGAGCGGCAAAGCCGACGGCGGCAAACAGGAACAGATCCTCCCACATGGGGCACCCTTCAGGCGAATGGGAAAGTCGCGATCTCCGCTACCGGGGCGATCATCGCGACCGTCCAGATGACGGAGACCACACAGCACGCCAGCCCGATGAGGAGCGCCAGCCCCGCGGTGCATCAGGCCGAGAGCGAGGCCGGCCACGGCGACGCCCGGCAACGGATTGCCCGAGGAGATCGGAAGGACTGCGTCGCAGTGGCGGCAGCCAGCCGGATCCTCCTCGTGCCGCTCCCTCTCCGGACTGTCCGAAGTGACCCCAAAGTGCCCCCAGATTGACCAAGGAGTGGTGAGCGGGCGGCGCGGGCACAACCCGAACGCCCATCGGAAATATCAATGGCTTCCATTGACTCTCGCTTGTTGAGCCGATGGCCCCGTGGGGCCACATGCCGCGCAGTCCGGATCCGGGCCCCTCTGGCGGCGTGCCACCCACCGCGCGCCGTGATGTCGGATCCCAAACCCCGCTTTGAGTGGAGGTTCCGATGGAGTGGCTCGCTGGCGCGCTGTATGCGCCGTTTCTCGACAAGCCAGCCTGGGTCTGGGTGATGTTCCTCGGCATCGTCGTGGTGCTTCTGGTGCTCGACCTCGGCGTCCTGCACCGCAAGCAACGCGAGATCCCGGTGTCCGAAAGCCTGTGGCTGAGCGCCGGTTACATCGCCGTGGCCCTGGGCTTCGGCGGCTGGGTGTGGTGGTCCATGGGCGAAGGCGCCGGCATGGCCTATCTCACCGGCTTCCTGGTGGAGAAGAGTCTCAGCCTCGACAACGTTTTCGTCATCTCGCTGATCTTCACCTACTTCGCGGTGCCGCGGCTGTACCAGCATCGGGTGCTGTTCTGGGGCATCCTCGGCGTCATCGTGCTGCGTGGCATCATGATCGGCCTGGGGACCGCGCTGGTCGAGCAGTTCGCCTGGGTGCTGTACGTCTTCGGCGCCTTCCTGATCGCCACCGGCATCAAGATGCTGGTGATGGCCGACCACATCCCAAAGATCGAGGACAACCCGGTTCTGCGGTTGCTGCGCCGCCGGCTCAACGTCACCACGGAACTGCATGGCAACCGCTTCTTCGTGAAGGCGCCGAGCCCGGCTGACCCGGCACGGCAGGTCTGGTGGGCGACGCCGCTGTTCCTCGCGCTGGTCTTGGTCGAAACCGCCGACCTGATCTTCGCGGTGGACAGCGTGCCGGCAATCTTCGCCATCACCACGGACCCTTACATCGTCTACACCAGCAACATTTTCGCCATCCTCGGGCTGCGTGCGCTGTACTTCGCACTGGCGGCCATGGTGCACCGCTTCAAGTACCTGAAGTACGCCCTGTCGGCCGTGCTGATCTTCATCGGCGGCAAGATCTTCTGGAACCAGCTGGTCGGCAAGCTCGACCCCACGGTGTCGCTGTCCGTCACCTTCGCCCTGCTGGCAGCCGGCGTCATTGTCTCGCTGCTGCGCACCCGCCCGCCGCACCACGGCACGCCCGCCGAGTGATGCCCTTTCCGATAAGGAGGACACCATGGCCACCACCGACTCTTCCCCGCTCGTCCAAGCCGCCGACACCGCGGCCCAAGGCTGCGCCGCCGCTTGGACCGTGCTGACCGGCACCGGGGAACTGCTGATGCAGGGGCAACTCCAGCAAGCGTGGAGCACCCTGTCCACGACCGTCGCGACCTGCTGGAACCAGGCTCTGACGGCCGTGCAAACCGCTCTGCCGATCCTCGGCTGAGGCGCCAAACCACGGGGGAACCCCAAACAGTGGAGAGTCACATGGGACTGTTCGACATGTTCAAGTCCGATGAGGGCCGCGAGATGACTCCGCACCTCGCCTTTGCCACATCGCTGGTCTACGCCATGGGCGCCGACGGCGAGACGGACCCCGAGGAGATCGGGCACCTGCTGGCTGTGCTCGGTGGCTCAATCCGGAATGGCACCGTCGGTGTGGGCGCCAACAACCGCGCGCTGCTGGATCAGGCAATCCGCATTGTGCGCACCAAGCCAGTGGAGCAGTTCCTTGAGGAGAGCACGCCGCTGCTCACCGACGCGCAGCGCCTGTGCATCCTGGCGAATCTGGTGGACAGCGCGCTCGCCGATGGTCAGCCGGAGCATGAGGAGCAGGAACTGATCGCAACCTTCCAACGCGCTTTCGGGATTTCCGACGAACGATTCCGGCCGTTCTTCGAGGTGATCGTCTTCAAGAACGACCGTTCGGTTTTCGTCGACCGGAACCACCCCCACAACCGACCTGGGTTCCAAGTTGCGTTGACGTCACAGCAAGCCGCGAACTGATCCGACGGCGCCGACCGAAGATCACGCTCTACGGTTCGGCTCCCTCCGGAACGATCACACGGAACAGGGAATGTCCAAAATGAACGCGCGAAAGCCCTTTGTCGAGGCTGCACCTCGGTACTGCACACTTTTCGACAAGCACGTCCTTGCCAATTGGATTGCACTGATCGCGGAAGACCGCGATCTCGACGTTGATGACGTCGCTGCGCTTACCGGGCTGGACACCGGGACAGTGCAGGCGATCCTTGAGGGCAAGGTGAGCACCCTTTCGGTCCGGATGCTGGATGATGCCCTCCGGGCGGTGGAGCGGCGGCCAAAGTGCGGCACCCATGTTGGAAGCGACGTTCTGCGGCCGGCGCATGCTGAAGCCCCAGGCGTGCCGGTTTGATGGCTGAGCCATGGACCAGGGGAGCAATCGGCTCCCCAGGTCCATGTCACTCTGAAGCCTGGGACAACGCTTCCATGGATTGCCCTACGAGTTGAGCAAAGACGCGCCTGTGAGTGATCCCGAAGGGTGCGGAAGAGAAGGACCCTTCAGCTGAACAGCTCCATCGTGTCCGGCATCTTGCCCGGCGTGTCGCCGTCCAGAATGGCGCGGACGACGTCGACGGCGGCGATCAGGGTCGCCTGGGAGAAGGGCTTGGGCAGGCAGCCGATGCCGTATTCCCGGCTGGGTTCCACCTCTTCGCGGTATGAGGTCACGAACAGGCAGGGGATGCCGCTGGCGGTCATGGCGCGGGCGGCGTCGATGCCGCTGGAGCCCTGGGCCAGATGGATGTCCACCAGCGCCAGTTCCGGTTGCACCTCCTGGGCCAGGGCGATGGCCTTCTCGGAGGTGGAGGCGGGGCCATGCACCTCGTGCCCGGCGGACTCCAGGTAGAAGGTCTGCTCCATGGCGATCAGGACTTCGTCCTCGACGAGAAGGATCTTCATCCGTTGAACTCCGCCGCGCTGTCTTCCAGCATCGGGCTGCGGGGATCCGCCACCGTCAGCGTGATGCGGAAGGAGGTTCCGCGATCGACCGGCATCAGATTGACCGTTGCATCGATCTGGCCGGTCAGGCTGGTGATCAGCCGCATGCCCAGGCTGCGCGTCTTGCGCATCTCGAACCCGGTGGGCAGGCCCGGCCCCTGGTCGGTGACGACCAGTTCCATCGCGTGGCCGGCTCTGCGCAACTCCACCAGGATGTTCGCCGGGTTGTGGCCGCGATGCTTGATCGCGTTGGTGATCAGTTCGTTGGCGATAAGGCCGAGCGGTGCGGCCTGATCGATGGGCAGGTCGATGCGGTCGGCGCGCACCTCGATCTCGCCCAGCGTCCCGCCGCCCGACGCCCGCGACAGGTCGGCGCACAGCTCGTTGAGGTAGCTGCCGAACTCGATGGTCTGGAACTGTTCGGTCTGGTACAGCCGGCTGTGCACCCGTGCGATGGCGTCGATGCGCGCCCGCGCGTCCTGGAAATGGGCGCGCTCGGTCGAACCCGGCAGACTCATGGTCTGGAGCGTCAGAAGGCTGGAGACCAGCTGAAGGCTGTTCTTCACCCGGTGGTTCACCTCGCGCAGCAGGGTCGACTTCTGGCCCACCAGCTTGCGCAGCGCCGCCTCCATCGACTTGATCTCGGTGACGTCGATGTGCATCAGCACGGCGCCGCCGAAGGGGCCGGCCGCCATGGGGGCGGCGAGGCAGCGGAACCAGCGCGCGCCGCCCGCGGACTTGTCCGGCGACAGTCCCGGATACTCGATGGAGACCGGCTGCCCGCCGTTGTGGAGCAGGCCGCGCAGCCCCTCGATCAGCGCGTCGGCGTGTTCGGCCCCGTTGCGCGTGGAGGCGCAGGCTTCCAGGTAGTTGTCGCCGATGGCCGACCCGTCGCCGAGGAAGCCGGCGTCGGGTCCGCTTTGCGCCCAGGCTTTGTTCACCGAGATGATGTGCCCGCCGTGGTCGAGCACGGCGATGTGCGCCGGCAGCGCGTCCAGCGTCGCCTTGGTCTGTTCGGCCAGCTGGCGCATGGCCAGCGCGTTGGCCTTCAGCTCCTCCCGGTTGCGGCGGCGTTCGGTGATGTCGCGCAGGACGCCGGTGATGAAGCTGCGCCCCTCCGATTCCCATCGGGCGAGCGACACCTCCAGGTCGATGCGCGTTCCGTCGCGCTTGCGGCCGATCAGTTCCACGGGTTCCGGGCGGCCGGCGGTGTCGCGTTCCATCAGCGTGGCCCAATCCGGCGACCCTTCTGCCAGGAAGAGGCTGACGCTTTGCCCGATCAGCTCGTTGGCGCGATAGCCGAACTGGAGCGTGGCGGCACCGTTCGCCCACTGCACCACGCCGCGCGTGTCGGTGGTGACGATGGCGTCCGGGGCCGTGTCCACGATGGCGCGGTAGCGGGCGTCGCGCTGTTCGCGCAGCACCCGTTCACGGTTGACCACGGCGGTGACGTCGGTGACCTGGATCACGCAGTAATGCGCGGTCCCGACCGCCAGGGGGCGGATCAGCACGTTGTGCACCAAGCGCCGGCCATCGGCGCAGCGCAGCGGAAACAGCACCGGGTTCAGCGTGTGCGACAGAACGCCGGGAGCGCCGGTGTCCAGCACGTCCCGGATCGCCGTGTGCAGGCGGGAGTCCCGCAGGGAGGGCAGGGCGTCCACCAGCTCCCGACCGTGGATTTCGGCGGACGGCACGCCGGAAGCCTTCTCCATCCAGCTGCTCAAGAGCTGCACGCGGCCGTGGCGGTCCAGAACGACGATGCCGACGTCCAGGGATTCCAGAATGCCTTCCAGCCAAGGCATCCGCTTAACGTCGGTCGGTTCCATGGGGCGTTCCGGAGGCGATGCGGTCAATGAATCCATGGATGAGTCCCTTCAGCGACTCCAACGACGACAGTCCCATCAGCAACGCGATGTAACCGCGGATGCTCCGGCTGCGGATCAGGAAGTCGATGTAGAGGAACAT
>JAEZPL010000414.1 GCA_023413605.1 Pseudomonadota bacterium | reverse complement strand
CGCGGCCGCGCCCGCCCGCCCCGGCGACCACCACGGAATCGCCGACCTCCACGTGCCGCGACGAGCCCAAGGCCAGAGCTGGCGTTCCCAGCGGCGACAGGGACTGCACCAGCCCGAACCCGCTTTCGTGGTCATAGGCCACCACATGGGCCTGCACGGCCCGTCCATCGTTGGTGGTCAGCCAGACCTCCTCCGCCTCCACGATCAGGTAGCCGATGGTCAGGACCAGACCGTCCTCGCGGATCACGGCGCCATGCCCGGCCCGTTCCGTCCCCAGAACATCGGCGGTGTAGGCGTCGTCGGGGATGGTCGCGCGCAGGGCCACCACGGCCGACAGGGCGCGGTCCAGGTCATAGGCCAGGGATTCCGGATCGGGTTGGAACTCCGGCGGAATGCGCCAGTCGTCGGACGAATTCATCGGTGCCTCCTTCGCGGGGGCCGAACGGCCCGGCCATTCTGTCCAGACATTGGTGCGGTGCCTCCAATCCTGTGAACGCCCCCACGAAGGTCAGCGTTCCGCCCCCGTTCGCCCCTCGTCCATTCCGCCAGCCCAGCCCCGACCAAGGTCAGCTGTCCTTCCGTGGCCTGTGCGCCCCTGGGCTTGACCCAATGTTCACAAGGGACTGGATCGACCTTCAGGAGGACGCCATGGGCCTGTTCGATTTCTTCCGCCGCGACCACGGCGAAAAGGTCAGCGACACCGACACCCTCACCCCCGACCAGTTGAAAACACACGTCACACAGCTTGGCCTTCCGACCAACGGGCTGGACCTCCAGGTTGCCGACGACACCGTGACCGTGCGCGGCAACGTCGCCTCGCAGGACGAGAAGGAGAAGATTGCGGTCGCGCTGGGCAATGTGAAGGGCGTGTCGCGCGTGGACGACCAGACCACGGTGGTCCGCTCCGGCCAGGACCAGCCGACCATGCCGCCCCAGGAGCAGCCAGGACAGCAGACGCAATTCCACACCGTGGAAAAGGGCGACACGCTGTCGGCCATCGCGCAGAAGGCTTACGGAGACGCCCAGCTCTACGGCAAGATTTTCGAGGCGAACAAGCCGATGCTGAAGGACCCGAACAAGATCTACCCAGGGCAGGTGCTGCGCATCCCGCCGCGGTGAGTTGCCGCCCGCCCTGCCGGTGCATCACGGCTTGCGCCAACGCACCGACAGGGCGGCCAAGCGGTCGAAGCCGAAATCCAGAACGACCGCCAGCGCCGCGACGATCACCGCGCCCTGGATGACGTAGGCTTGGTTCGACCCGTTCAGCCCGACGATGATCGGCAAGCCCAGAGTCTTCGCCCCCACGGTGGAGGCGATGGCGGCGGTGCCGACGTTGATGATGACGGCCGTGCGCACGCCGGCCAGGATCACCGGAGCGGCCAGCGGCAGTTCCACCCGGAACAGCACCTCGCGCGGCGTCATGCCGAGGCCGCGGGCGCTTTCCAGAACCGATTCCGGCACGGCCTCCAGCCCGGCCACGGTGTTCTCGACGATCGGCAGCAAGGCGTACAGCGTCAGCGCGATCAGCGCCGGCTTCGCGCCGAATCCCATCACGGGCACCGCGACCGCCAGCACCGCCACGGGCGGGAAGGTCTGGCCCATGGTCGCCACCGCCTCCACGATGCCGCGGAACTCCGCCCCCGACCGCCGCGTCACGAAAATGCCGGCCGAGCAGCCCAGCACCACCGCGATCAGGCTCGACAGCCCGACCAGCGCCAGATGGTCGACGGTCAGCGCCAGGAAGCTGTCCGTCTCATACAGCGGCCGGTCGAGCGTCGGGAAGAGTGCCGCGAACAGCGGCTTCAGCAGCGGCATGCCGAGCACCAGCGCGACCAGCACCGCCACCGCCAGCGTCAGCCGGTCGGTCAGGAAGTCCAGCCGCCAGCGCACCCGCGTGACGCCGCTGCTCATGGCCTGCCCCTCATGACCGGCCCCTCATGACCGCACAAGGTCCGACAGGTGCAGGACTCCGGCCGGGCGTCCCTGCTCGTCCACCACCGGCAGGCGGTCGGTCCCGCGCGCCACCATTTCCGCCAGGGCTTGGCGCAACGGCGCGGTGCCGGGCACCGGCTCGCCGAAGGCTTCGCCATCGAACCGGGCGCGCTGGCCGACCGTTTCCACCGCCAGCAGCTTCAGCCCCCAATCCTCGCGCCCGATCAGGTCGCGGACGGTGTCGTTGGCGGGGTTGGTCAGGATGTCCAGCGGCGTGCCGAACTGGATCAGCCGACCATGGTCCAGCACGGCGATGCGGTTGGCGAGCTTCAGCGCCTCGTCCATGTCGTGGGTGACGAAGACGATGGTTGTCCCGGTCGCCTTGTGAATCGCCGCCATCTCCGCCTGCAAGGCGCCGCGCGTGATGGGGTCCAGCGCGCTGAAGGGCTCGTCCATCAGCAGGATGTTCGGCTCCGCCGCCAGCGCGCGGGCGACGCCGACGCGCTGCTGCTGCCCGCCGGAGAGCTGGTGGGGATAGGCGTCGCGGAACCGCCGCGGGTCGAGCTTCAGCAGGTCCAGCAGCGCGGCCACCCGGTCCCGCACCCGCGCCTTCGGCCAGCCGAGCAGGGCCGGCACGGTGGCGATGTTGCGCTCCACCGTCCAGTGCGGGAACAGCCCGACATTCTGGATGACGTAGCCCATGCGCCGCCGCAGGTCTTCCGGCTTCAGGCCGGCGATGTTCTCGCCGTCGATGCGGATGGTGCCGGCATCCGGCACGATCAGCCGGTTTATCATCTTCAGCAGCGTGGACTTGCCCGAGCCGGACGGGCCGATCAGCACGCAGAACTCCCCCGCCTCCACGGTCAGGGAAACGCCGTCCACGGCCACCCACGGCTCGAACCGCTTGGTCACGCCTTCGAACGCGATCACGCCGCGCGCCTCCCCGTCAGAGACGCGGTGAACGAAACGGCAAGCTTCAGCGCCGCATCGACCGCCACCGCCAGCAGGATCACCGGCACCGCGCCCAGCAGAACGAGGTCCAGCGCGTTCGCGAACAGCCCCTGGAACATGATCGCCCCCAGCCCGCCGGCCCCGATCAGCGCCGCGACGGCGGCCAGCCCGACCGCCTGAACCAGCGTGATCCGCAGGCCCGACAGGAAGACCGGCAGGGCCAGCGGAACCTCAACCTTCAGGAACACCTGCCGCCGCGTCATGCCCATGCCGCGCGCCGCCTCCCGCACCGCGACGGGCACGCCGTCCAACCCCTCCACCGTGTTCCGCACGATGGGCAGCAGGGAATAGAAGGTCAGCGCGATCACCGCCGGCACCGGCCCGACCCCGCTGATCCCCAGCCCCGGCAGGGCAACGGCCAGCGCCGACAGCGGCGCCATCAACAGCCCGAACAGCGCGATGGACGGAATCGTCTGAATGACGTTCAGCACCGGAAACACCAGCCTGCGGATGTGAAACGACCGGTTCGCCAGCACCCCCAGCGGCACGCCGATCAGCAGCGTCGGCACCAGCGCGCCCGCGACCAGCAGCCCGTGCCGCACCACCGCGGCGGCGAAAACGTCCCGCTGATTCGCGTATTCCTTCAGGATGGACAGCTGGTCGAGATGCCCGGCGGCAAGCTGCGCCGCGATCAGCGCCGCCGCCGCACCCCCCACCGCGATCCTCCATGCAGAGGGCAACCCCAGCCGGCTCACGCCGTCCATGGCGGCCAGAAGCGCCGCCGCCTCCATCACCCAGAATCCGGCGCCGAAGGAGGTCCGAGCGGCCGGAGCCGCCGTGGCGGCGAGGTGCGAGGCGTGCGCCCCCGCCAGCCAGACCAGCCCCGCCGCGAACAGCACCCCGGCCGCGACATAGGCCGCGGACACCGCCCGCGAGGGCCGCAGGAACGGCACCGCCAGGATCACCGCCCCCGGCAGCAGCGTCAGCCATCCCCAGGGCGCGTCCACCGCTCCCGCCAGCGGAATCCCCCGCCCGGACAGCAGCCGGTTCGGCGCGAAGCTGAGGAACGGCAGCGTCAGCGCCGCCCCGGCCATGGCCGCCGCCAGCAGCAGCGCGACGCGGTTGCGCAGGATGGTTGGGCGAGGCGCGGCCATCCCGCTATTTCAGGAAGCCCTTGGACTTCAAATAGGTGGTGGCGACCTGCTTCGGGTCCTGCCCCTCGACCGCGATCTTGGCGTTCAGCGACCGCAGCGTCTCCGTGTCCAAGGAGGCGAAGACGGGGTCCAGCACCTCGCGGATTTTCGGATTCTTGTCCAGCACCGCGGCGCGGACGGTGGGGGCCGGCTCGTAGACCATCTGGGCGCCCTTGGTGTCCTGCATGACGGCAAGGTCCAGCGCGGCGATGGCGCCGTCGGTACCGTAGACCATGGCGGTGTTGACGCCCGACGTGCCCTCCGCCGCCGCGCGGATGGTGGCCGCCGTGTCGCCGCCGGCCAGCACGAGGATCTGGTCGGGCTTCATCGTGAAGCCATAGGTGCCCTGGAAAGAGGGCAGCGCCGCCGGGCTTTCCACGAACTCCGCCGAGGCGGCGATCTTGGCCTTGCCGCCCTCCTTCACCCAGCGGGCGAAATCCTCCATGGTGGACAGCTTGTTCGGGGACGCCACGTCGCGGCGCAGCGCGATGGCCCAAGTGTTGTTGGCGGGCGCCGGCTTCAGCCAGACGATGCTGTTCTTCTCCTGGTCCAGTTGCCTGACCTTCTCATAGCCCGCCCCGGCGTTCTTCCAGGCCGGGTCGCTCTCCATGTTGAAGAAGAAGGCGCCGTTGCCCGTGTATTCGGGATAGATGTCGATCTCCCCGGCCAGCAGGGCGCTGCGGACGATCTTGGTGGGGCCGAGCTGGACCTTGTTCTCGGTCGGGATGCCGTTGGCCTCCAGCACCTGGAGGATCATGGTGCCGAGCAGACCGCTCTCGGCGTCCAGCTTGGAGCTGACGCGCACCGCATCCGCCGCCTGCGCGCCGCCCGTGGCGAACAGAATCCCCAGCGCAAGGGCGGCGACCGCCCCGATTGCCCGCTTCTTCGCCACGTCTGCCTCCATTCCCGCGCAGGTTTCGTTTTGCTGGAGGATGGGGATCCATCGGCGCGTCGGCAAGTTAAGCTTTCCGCCTGCCCTCCTCGACCATCAGCGCGGGGTCACCCGGAAGGGGGGTGCGTGGTCCGGTTGCGTCGTCACCACGGCAACCGGCAAGGCCGGCCGCGCGCCCGCCGGCACGGACAGGCGGAAGCGCTGGAACAGCGCCGCCAGCACCAGCACCGCCTCCGTCAGCGCGAACTGCGCGCCGATGCACACGCGCGGGCCGGCCCCGAAGGGCAGGAAGGCGAAACGGGGCGGCGGCTCGGCGCCGGGCAGGAAGCGTTCCGGCACGAAGGCCTCGGGGTCGGACCACAGGCGGCGGTGCCGGTGCAGCACCCAAGGCGCCACCATGAGGACCGCGCCCGCCGGAATTTTGACGGGGCCGAGGTCGTCCGGACCCAGCGACAGGCGCACGATGGTGAAGGCCGGCGGGTAGAGCCGCAGCGCCTCGTCCACCACCGCCCGCGTGAAGGGCAGCCGCGCCACCGCGTCGTGGGCGGTTTCGGGATTTGACACATCGACGGCCTGCGCCTCCGCCGCCACCCGCTCCTGCGCCTCGGGCGCCTGGGTCAGCAGCCAGCAGGACCAGAACAGCGCCAGCGCCGTCGTCTCGTGCCCCGCCATGATCAGCGTGGCGACCTGATCGCGGAGCTGGTCCGGCGTGAAGCCGGCCCCCGTCTCCGGGTCGCGGGCCTCGTCCATCAGGTCGAACAGGTCGCGCGGCCCGCCAGCTTTCCCGGCGCGCCGCCGCTCCGCGATGATGCCCTCGATCAGCGCCCGCCATTCCCGCCGGAAGTGCCGGCGCAGCAGGTCCCACAGCGTCGGCATCGACAACGGCACGTAGAAGTCGGTGGGGTGCGGCCGGGCCAGACGCCGGTTGTAGCGCTGGATCATGCCGCGCAGGGCCGGGCCGAAACGGTCCATCTCCAGCGAGAACATCGACCGTCCCGCGATGTCCAGCGCCAACCCCTGCATGAAGCCCAGGATGTCGACCGTCGCCCCGGCCGCCGCCAGCCCGCCCATCCGGTCCAGCGCCGGCCCGGTCGCCAGCGCCACATGGCGGGCCATCATCGGCAGGATGCGCGGGGTGAAGGCCGGGGCCAGCGTGCGCCGCTGCCGCTTCCACGCCTCGCCGCGCGACAGCAGCACACCGTCCCCGACGATGGGGCGCAGGATGCGGATCGCGGCGGGGGTGCGGGTGTAATTGGGGTCGTTGTCCACCAGAACGCGCCGGATCGCCGCGGGGTCGTTCAGCAGAAAGCTCGGCCGGCCGAGCACCCGCCGTTCCAGAACCGCGTCGTCATAGGCGCGGCTGGGCCAGGAGGTCAGCGCGTTGGTCCGGAAGGAGGCCAGCAGCTTGAACGCGGGCAGGTCCCCGGCCGGCGGCTCGGGGAAAGGCGGAATGATCCGGGCGGCGTGCGTTGCCATGGCGAAAGCGTTCCTCACGGGGGCTTGCGGACGGGCGGCAGGCTGGATGTGAGTGCTGGATGCTTATATGGGTTCGCCCCACCTTTTCCTTCCACTTTGCCGCACGCGCCGATCGCCGAATCCCGTGCTGTTACGGTCTGTTACAAAACTCCACGCCGTGGACACACTTCAGCAACGGCTGCCATGCTAGCGTCCTGACCGAACGTATACGCCTGTCACCGTGGCTTGCGCTGAGGGCCGGGCGGCAGCCTGTTGTCCCGCCGATGCCCCAGGGCGCTGGCGAAGAATGCGGTCCTTCCGGCCGAGCGGCCTGTGGACGCCGGTGCCGGTCGAGACGATGTCATGACAGGCAGGCCCGCAGGAGTCGCCACGGTCCGGAGTATAGAAGTTTCTGCCCTGCGGCGGTTATCCCGAACCGCCCGCACAAGTGCCTGCCGTGATGAAGGACAGCATGGATTTGGATACGCCCGTCAAGCTTCCGCCCGAATCCGAACCGGATACCGCGGCGCCCCCCTACGAGCGGCGGACAGAAGCGCCACGCCGGTCTGTGCTGGGCCGTATCGTCGCCTGGGTGGTGGTGCTGGGCCTGATCGGAGGCGGCGCCTGGTGGTTCGCCGCCCGGCCGGCGCCCGAACAGCAGACCCGCAGCGGCCGCTTCGGCGGGGAGCGCCCGCCCATGCCGGTGGTCACCGCCACGGTGGAAAAGGGCGACCTGCCGATCCGGCTGAACGGGCTGGGAACCGTCACCTCCCTCGCCACCGTCACGGTGCGCCCCCAGGTCAGCGGCCAGCTGACCAAGGTCGCCTTCACCGAGGGGCAGATGGTCAAGGAGGGCGACTTCCTGGCGGAGGTGGACCCCCGCCCCTTCCAACTGGCGGTCGAGCAGGCCCAGGCCCAGCTGGCCCGCGACCAGGCGCTGCTGAAGAACGCCCAGCTCGACCTGGAGCGCTACCGCATGCTGGTGAAGCAGGATTCCATCGCCAAGCAGCAGCGCGACACGCAGGAATCGCTGGTCCAGCAGTATGAGGGCACGGTCAAGGCCGATCAGGTGGCGGTCGAAAACGCCAAGCTGAACCTGTCCTACAGCCGCATCACGGCCCCGGTTACCGGCCGCGTCGGCCTGCGTCAGGTCGATCCCGGCAACTATGTCACGGCCGGGGAAGCCACCGGCATCGTGGTCATCACTCAGATTCAACCGATCTCCGTCCTGTTCACGCTGCCGGAGGACAACATTCCGGCGATCATGAAGCGCTTGCAGTCCGGCGCCGCCCTGCCGGTCACCGCCTTCGACCGCACGCGCGCCAAGACGCTGTCGACGGGCACGCTGACGACCGTGGACAACCAGATCGACGTCACCACCGGCACGGTGAAGCTGCGCGCCCGCTTTGACAACGCGGACCAGTCGCTGTTCCCGAACCAGTTCGTCAACGTGCAGCTTCTGGTGGACACCCTGTCCGGCGTGCCGCTGGTCCCCGTCGCCGCCGTCCAGCGCGGCGCGCCGGGGACCTTCGTCTACATCGTCAACCGCGAGAACAGCACCGTGTCCGTGCGCCCGATCACGCTCGGCCCCAGCGACGGCGCGAAGACGGTCGTCGAGAAGGGGCTGAACCCCGGCGACATCGTGGTGACGGAGGGAGCCGACAAGCTGCGCGAGGGCGCCAAGGTCATGCTGCCGCCGGAGAACGGCGCCCCGCCCGCCGGCCAGTCCAACACGGCCCCCTCATCCGATGCCCAAAAGCAGCGACGCCAGCGGAGCGCGTCGTAAGACGCGGATGCGGCCATGAACATCTCGCACCCCTTCGTCGTCCGCCCGGTCGCCACGTCGCTGTTGATGCTGGCGATCCTGCTGGTGGGCGCGGTGGCCTACCGCTTCCTGCCGCTGTCGGCGCTGCCGGCGGTCGAATACCCGACCATCCAGGTGCGGACCTTCTACCCCGGCGCCAGCCCGGAGGTGATGACCTCCTCCGTCACGGCACCGCTGGAGCGGCAGTTGGGCCAGATGCCCGGCCTGACGCAGATGTCATCCGTCAGTTCGGCGGGCGCGTCGGTCATCACGCTCCAGTTCGGGCTGGAACTCGGCATCGACATCGCGGAGCAGGAGGTGCAGGCGGCCATCAACGCGGCCGGCAACCTGCTGCCGTCCGACATGCCCGCCCCGCCGATCTACGCCAAGGTCAACCCGGCCGACGCGCCGATCCTGACGCTGGCGCTGACCTCCAAGACGCTGCCGCTGACCCAGGTGCAGGATCTCGCCGACAGCCGTTTCGCGCAGAAGTTGTCGCAGCTGCCCGGCGTCGGCCTCGTCAGCCTCAGCGGCGGGCAGCGGCCGGCGGTGCGCATCCGCGCCAACACGCGGGCGCTGGCCGCCTACGGCCTGAACATCGACGACCTGCGCAGCACCATCAACACGGCGAACGTCAACACGCCCAAGGGCAACATCGACGGGCCGACCCGCGCCTACACCATCAACGCCAATGACCAGCTTCGCCACGCCAGCGAGTACAAGGATCTGGTCATCGCCTACCGCAACGGCGCGCCGGTCAAGCTGTCCGACGTGGCCGACGTGGTGGACAGCGCGGAGAACACGAAGCTCGGCGCCTGGATGAACACCGTCCCGGCCATCATCCTGAACATCCAGCGCCAGCCCGGCGCCAACGTGATCGAGGTGGTGGACCGGGTGAAGGAGCTGCTGCCGCAGTTGTCCGCCGCCCTGCCGTCGTCGGTGGACGTGGCCGTGCTGACCGACCGCACGACGACCATCCGCGCCTCCGTCGCCGACGTGCAGATGGAACTGGCGCTGGCCGTGGCCCTGGTCGTGCTGGTGATCTTCCTGTTCCTGCGCAACATCCCGGCGACGATCATCCCCAGCCTGTCCGTGCCGCTGTCGCTGGTCGGCACCTTCGGCGTGATGTATCTGGCGGGCTTCAGCCTGAACAACCTGTCCCTGATGGCGCTGACCATCGCGACCGGCTTCGTCGTGGACGACGCCATCGTGATGATCGAGAACATCTCCCGCTACGTGGAGAAGGGCGAGAGCCCGCTGCGCGCGGCGCTGATCGGGTCGAAGCAGATCGGCTTCACCATCGTGTCGCTGACCATCTCGCTGGTCGCGGTGCTGATCCCGCTGCTGTTCATGGGCGACGTGGTCGGGCGGCTGTTCCGCGAATTCGCCATCACGCTGACCGTCACCATCCTGATTTCCGCCGTGGTGTCGCTGACGCTGGTGCCGATGCTGTGCGCCAAGCTGCTGCGCCATTACGAGCCGCGGGAGCGCTCCGCCATCGGCCGCCGGACGGAGGCGTGGTTCGACGCGCTGATCGCCGGCTACGGGCGCACGCTGCGCTGGGTTCTGGACCGTCAGACGGCGACGCTGGTGGTGGCCGTGGCGACGCTGGGCCTGACCGCGGCGCTGTACGTCATGATCCCCAAGGGCTTCTTCCCCGTCCAGGACACCGGCCTGATCCAGGGCGTGTCGGAGGCGTCGCAGTCCGTCTCCTACGCCGCGATGGCCGAACGGCAGCGCGCCCTGGCGGAGGAGGTGCTGAAGGACCCGGACGTGCAGAGCCTGTCCTCCTTCATCGGCGTGGACGGCGCCAACACGACTCTGAACACCGGCCGCTTCCTGATCAATCTGAAGCCGAAGGACGAGCGCACGGCCCACGTCAGCGACATCATCCGCCGGATTCAGCGCAACACCGCCCACGTCCCCGGCATCTCGCTGTTCATGCAGCCGGTGCAGGACCTGACCATCGACGCGTCGGTCAGCCGCACGCAGTACCAGTTCGTGCTGGAGGACGCGAACCCCGACGAGTTCACGGTCTGGGTGCCGAAGCTGCTCGACCGCCTCGCCAAGGTGCCGGAGATCGAGGACGTCACCAGCAACATGCAGAACAAGGGGCTGGCCGCCTCCATCACCATCGACCGCGACACCGCCGCGCGCTACGGCATCACCACGGCGGCGGTGGACAACGCGCTCTACGACGCCTTCGGCCAGCGCATCGTCTCCACCATCTTCACCCAGGCGAACCAGTTCCGCGTGATCCTGGAGGCCGATCCGCGGACGATGACCCTGGCGGACCTGCTGACCTCCATCCACCTGCCGTCGTCGGGCGGCGGGCAGGTGCCGCTGGCCGCCTTCGCGCGGCTGGAGGAACGCAGCGCGCCCCTGCAGATCAACCACATCGGCCAGTTCCCGGCGGTCACCATCTCCTTCAACCTCGCCCAAGGGGCGTCGCTGGGCGAGGCGGTGGAGGCGATCAAGCGGGCGGAGAAGGAGGTCGGGCTGCCCCCCAGCATGATCACCCACTTCCAGGGTGCCGCGCTGGCCTTCGAGGCGTCGCTCGGCAACCAGCTTCTGCTGATCCTGGCCGCCATCATCACGATGTACATCGTGCTGGGCGTCCTCTACGAAAGCTACATCCACCCCATCACGATCCTGTCCACCCTGCCGTCGGCGGGCATCGGCGCGCTGATCGCGCTGATGCTGGGGGGGC
The DNA here is from genome assembly GCA_023413605.1 of Pseudomonadota bacterium. Classification (GTDB taxonomy): domain Bacteria; phylum Pseudomonadota; class Alphaproteobacteria; order Azospirillales; family Azospirillaceae; genus Azospirillum. The sequence goes on along the minus strand of JAEZPL010000414.1, from coordinate 976 downwards.
ATGACCTGAACATCATCGCCATCATCGGCATCATCCTTCTGATCGGCATCGTGAAAAAGAACGCGATCATGATGATCGACTTCGCGCTGGACGCCGAACGGGAGGAAGGCAAACCGCCGCGCGAGGCGATCTATCAGGCCTGCCTGCTGCGCTTCCGCCCGATCCTGATGACGACCATGGCGGCGCTGCTGGGCGCACTGCCGCTGATGCTGGGCACCGGCACGGGGTCGGAGCTGCGGCAACCGCTGGGCGTCTCCATCGTCGGCGGCCTGATCGTCAGCCAGCTTCTCACCCTCTACACCACGCCGGTGATCTATCTGGCCTTCGACCGGATGGCGGCGCGCCTGCGCGGCCGGCCGGAACGGCTGGGCGAAGAAGGGACGGCGTCATGAACCTGTCGGCGCCCTTCATCCGGCGTCCGGTCGCCACGACGCTGCTGACCATCGGGCTGACGCTGGCCGGGGCGCTGGCCTTCCTGGGGCTGCCGGTGTCGCCGCTGCCGCAGGTGGACTTCCCGACCATCTCCGTCAGCGCCAGCATGCCCGGCGCCAGCCCGGAGACGATGGCGGCCAGCGTCGCCACGCCTCTGGAGCGTCACCTCGCCCAGATCGCCGACGTGACGGAGATGACGTCCTCCAGTTCCATCGGCTCGACGCGCATCACGCTCCAGTTCGGGCTGAACCGGGACATCGACGGGGCGGCGCGCGACGTGCAGGCGGCGATCAACGCGGCGCGGGCCGACCTGCCGGCCAACCTGAAAAGCAACCCGACCTACCGCAAGGTCAACCCCGCCGACGCGCCGATCCTGATCCTGGCGCTGACCTCCCAGACGCTCAGCCAGGGGCAGCTGTACGATTCCGCGGCGACCGTGCTGCAACAGAAGCTGTCGCAGGTCGACGGCGTCGGGCAGGTCACCATCGGCGGCAGTTCGCTGCCCGCCGTGCGGGTGGAGCTGAACCCGCAGGCGCTGTTCCAG